>JAZGGT010000572.1:0-14591 GCA_036480555.1 Bacteroidales bacterium
CGCTGTTGCACCATAGGCACTAACATCCCCATAGCCCAGGTCATCGGCCATGATCACAATAATGTTCGGTTTTTCGATGGCAGGATTACAGGAGACCAGCAAAAGGCAGCTCCAGGTCCAGGTAAAGATTTTTAAAAGGCTTCGTTTCATTCGTTTAAAATTTTGTAATTATTTGAAAATAAAATAATTAAAAATTTGAGAACGAATGCAACCGCTTCGCTCTCACATGATTTTTTTTAATCATACTTTTTTGTGATTTTATGATTAATAAAAATCATGTTCGTTTCATGATGGCAAATTTTGAATTTCATCGAAAATGTTTAAAAAAACACCTGGTGTAACAGGTATAAGACAGCTGCAATGGCAGCACCTCCCAGGGGACCGATAATTGGGATCCATGAATAGCGCCAATCACTACTCCCCTTGAAATTCATAGGCAACATAGAATGCATAATTCTCGGGGCCAGATCCCTGGCTGGGTTAATTGCATATCCCGTTGTCCCCCCCAGGGAAAGGCCTATTGCCGTTACCAGCAATGCAACCGGAAGTGCACCAAGAGTGCCAAGGCCAATCTTGGGATCTTCAATCCCTGGAATGTTCATTGAGGGCTCTGCAATATACAGTATGACAAAAATCAGAACGAATGTTCCGATCACCTCGCTTATTAAATTGCTTGTTGTTCTTCGAATGGCTGGCCCCGTTGAAAAGCAGGCAAGCTGCGCCTCCGGATCCTCCGTCCTGTTAAAATGAAGTCGGTAAAACAGCCAGACCAGGAATGCACCAACGGATGCTCCCAACATCTGGAAGAGGATGAACATAGCCACTTTCGCCCATGGAAACAGTCCAGCCAATGCCAGTCCAAATGTCACAGCGGGATTAATATGAGCCCCTGAAATTGGTCCGGCTACAGTCACCCCGACAAAGACTCCCAGTCCCCATCCCAGGGAAATTACAATCCATCCACCGTTATGTCCCTTGGTATCTTTAAGAACCACATTGGCAACAACTCCATTCCCAAGAAGAATAAGGAGCATCGTTCCCAAAGCTTCAGCGATGTATTCATTCATTTTCTATGATTGTTTAAATATTTACTTCTCCCAATCTTTTGCCCGTAAAACAGCCTTTCCCCAGCTAGAAATCAGGGCATCTTTTTCAGGATCAGTAATCTCTTTCTCAAACTTTCGGTCAATGGCCCATTGTCCCCTTATTTCATCGACACTTTCCCAGAAACTGACTGCCAGTCCCGCCAGATATGCAGCGCCCAATGCGGTTGTTTCAATGGATTCCGGCCTGATCACCGGGATCCCGATCAGGTCTGCCTGGAATTGCATCAGCAGGTCATTGACAGCAGCGCCACCGTCAACCTTTAACTCACTGATCTCAATCCCTGCATCATCTTCCATAGACTTAATCACATCATTTACCTGGAAAGCAATGCTCTCCAGTGCAGCCCTGGCAATGTGACCGGCATTCACACCACGTGTTAATCCGGCAATTATCCCCCGGGCATATTGATCCCAGTGCGGTGCCCCCAGTCCCGTGAAGGCAGGTACAAAATATACCCCTCCATTATCATCGACCGATCCGGCCAGTGCTTCGACCTCAGCCGAATCCTTTATGATCTTCAATCCGTCCCGCAGCCATTGAACGACTGCTCCCCCGGTGAAGATACTTCCTTCCAGGGCATAGGTGGTCTCCCCGTTTATCTGCCAAGCAACGGTCGTTACAAGATTATTCTTTGATTTTACCGGTTTGTTTCCCGTGTTGCACAGAATAAAACAACCGGTTCCATAGGTGTTCTTTACCGAGCCCTCCGCCAGGCACATCTGTCCGAATGTCGCAGCCTGCTGGTCACCGGCAATGCCTGCTATGGGTATTTGGACCGGGAACAGACCGTCGGCGGTGCGACCATAAATTTCAGAGGATGACCTGACATCAGGTAAAACACTCTCGGGAACATTGAAAATCTCTAAAAGCTCTTTATCCCATGAAAGTGAATTTATATTGAACAGCATTGTCCTGCTGGCATTTGTGACATCTGTGACATGGACCTTTCCTCCTGTCAGTTTCCATATCAACCAGGTATCCACCGTTCCAAATGCCAATCTTCCCGAATTTGCCATATCCCTTGCACCGGGTACATTTTCAAGGATCCAGCTAAGTTTCGTGGCAGAAAAATAGGCATCGATCACCAATCCTGTTTTATCCCTGATGGTCTCCGACAATCCCCTCTCTTTCAGTTCATCACAAAATTTAGAAGTCCGCCTGTCCTGCCAGACAATGGCGTTGCAAACAGGCTTCCCGGTCTGTCTATCCCAGGCCAGGGTAGTCTCCCGCTGGTTGGTGATACCAATGGCAGCGATGTTTTGCGCTTCTATCCCGGCATCAGAAAGGGCTTTACCGGCTGTTTCAAACTGCGTTGACCATATCTCTTCAGGGTCATGTTCTACCCATCCCGGATTAGGAAAAAGCTGAGTGAACTCCTTCTGAGCCGCAATTACAATTTTTCCCTTGTGGTTATAAACAATACTCCTTGAACTGGTTGTTCCCTGGTCAAGTGCCAGGATATGTTTTTTGCTGTCCATACTTATATATAAAATGAAATGAGGATGGAGTTATGATTCTATATTTTAAAGCTAGTAGAATATTTGCGAGCTACGGCAAGATTTCATTTTTTTTTCTTCCTGTCAAAATGAAAACAGCCTTGCTTAAGATATGATGCACAATTTGACATCACCTGGTAAGTCCCTTGAGAAAGCACTGGATACAACCATGATCCATTCCGTAGCTGGAAAATTGGACAGGAAATGACCATTATTGACAAGCAAGCCTTTCCGGGATCCCCATCATACCATTTCTGATACCGCACTGGTTGGGGTGGCAGCTATCCTCAACCAGGCGAAATATCCCTGGCCCATAACGGGGTGCTGTTCATGTATGAATCGCCTGATAACCTTAGAAAGGAATACTCACCTGGCCGGTTGAAGCCCATTCAGCAGCCCGTAGGATCAGTGTTTGAAATCCTACATTTCTCAAAGCTGTTTCATCATGACCCAGGATCATATGAAAGATCCTTCCCTTTCCATAACTACCAACAAAAATGGCCGGTTGTTCACCGGATTCTTCCTCGGTATTTACAGCAGTGCCCAGCACCTTGAATGACTCGTTATGTTCGGCATTGATCCAGAGTTCATCCAAAATATTAAAATCAGTAAGTCCACTGGTGATAGGATGTTCCTGGTTCTGTACAGATACTTTAACCTGGCTTACCGGTCCATGCCAGGTACTATCTAATACCCAGGCTGCAGTCGATATCTGTTTGAACTCAGGCCAGGTATAAAAGGCTGAGGTAGAGGAATGGAAGAATACCAGTCCCCCGCCTTCATTCACAAACCTCAGCAATCCCTGTTCTGCTGCCGTTGGCCATCTTATATTATTTTCGGGCCATGAATTCCAGTTGTTTAACAGGACATCATATTTTTTCAGATCTTCAAATTTCAATGTGTCCGGTTGGGTTGTAACATCGACTGAAAACAACCCGCATTCCTTAAATGTGCTGTCCAACACAGCCGTGGTCTGTTCCCAGTTGTGGTTGTTTCTACCGGTCAGGATCAGCATATTTAATTCTTCCGATGCGGCTTCCGGTCCCCGGCAACCGTTAACACATAGAAAAAGTGCCATTACAGCGGTAAGTCCAGATACTGCTATACTTTTCATATTAATTGATTTAACCTTTAAAGTTATCAACTTTCCCGTAAGCCTCTATCAAAACTTTTTCCCCTTCAAACAGCACTTCTATAAGCCTTAACAGTTCAATGAACAGCCCCAAAATTCTTTCATTCAAACGGATTGTACAATGCCCTCACTGATGCTCTCAAACAATACACCTTTTGATTCATAGTGTTCCATCCTATATAGCAGGGTCAGCAACATATGCTGTATCATGGTGATGGTTGTATCGGCAACTGTGCATCAACATCTTCCCTCCAACTATTCAGAACTTTCTGTAATTCCCAGGCTTTTCCAGGGAGTTTTTTAGAGAGATCAAATTTTTCTCCGGGATCATCCTTCAGGTTATATAACTCAAGATGTCCGTCCTCAAAAAATTCAATCAGCTTCCACTCTTTAAACCTGACAGAACTTGAAGGAGTTGCATTCGGTATGTAGTAATGCGGATAGTGCCAGAAAAGGTATTTCCGGTTGAGAATTGCATCAGGATCTTTGAGAAGTGAAAAGAGGCTTTCCCCATCCGGTTCGAGGGTGTCTTCAGAGTTTTCAATATCCAGAGCCTGCAGTATTGTTGGATAGATATCCATGGTACTGACAGCCTGATCACATATTGTGCCCGGTTCTGTAATCCCAGGAAACCTGACGATCATTGGAATTCTTACTCCTCCCTCATAGAGGGCTCCTTTGCCCGAACGCAGGGGATAATTGGAGGTAACCACCTGGTTATCCCACCGGCTGATAAAACCTCCATTATCCGAAATGAAGATCAACAGAGTGTTATTCGTTTGTCCCAGTTCATCAATCTTTGCCAGGATCCTACCCACATTTTCATCAAGGCTGTACACCATGGCTGCATAACCGGCGTTCCTGTGTTGCATGCCCTCTTTAATTTTTGAGTTGAATTTTTTCACCAGATCGGGTTTGCCCTCAATGGGGACATGTACGGTATAATAGGACATGTTCAGGAACAGGGGCCTGCCATCTGCAGCTTCTATGATCTTCAATGCTTCATCGGTCAGGCGGTCTGTCAGATATTCTCCCTCTCTGGAACTGAAATAATTCCCGTCGGTATCTTCTTCAAGGTCGCTGATATATCTCTCAGAATTATAGATCTCCCCGCGGTAGGGATAGAAAAAGGTGGCAGGACAGCCCCATAGCGTACTTCCACGGTTGATATCAAATCCATGAACCTCCGGATAGTTCGCAGCATCTCCAATATGCCATTTGCCCACATGTGCCGTCAGATACCCGGCTTTTTTCAGAACTTCAGCAATGGTTTTTTCTTCAAATGGCAGGTTCTCGCGAGTATCGGGAGGAAGAAGTTGCTGATCAAACTGCTGATTTACTGCCCATTCTCTCCATATGGTCATGTGGAGCCTTGCCGGATATTTCCCGGTCATGAGTGAGGCCCTGGTAGGTGTGCAGACAGAGGCTGCTGCATAAGCACTGGTAAACTTCATTCCCTGTCGGGCGAGTTTGTCCAGGTTTGGAGTTTCATGCAGGTCACTTCCATAGCAGGCCAGATCAGACCACCCAAGATCATCTGCGGTGATGATAATGATATTGGGTTTAGTACCTGCTTCCTGGTTTGCTTTTTCAGAAGCTGTGTTGCAGGAAGAAAAGACTGCTGCTGCGAGCAGGAAAATACATAGTCTCGAAGCTGTTAAATAGCGATTTCTATTCATTAATTTTGGATTTTATTTTTATATTTTTCACCTGTGCCTCCGGGAGCCAGATTAAATGCGTGCTTGAAAGTTGCGAGATGATTGTGAAGTAAATCCAATGGATATTAAAATATGTGCTCTAAACCAGCTTATTAATTCGTATCCCAAAATAATTGATGCCGATCGTTGTTCTGAGTAAAAAGATTCCTTCATTCTGCTGCTCTACCAGAAAACAGTATATAACACTGCCAGAATGGTAAAAATGCCAATTGCTCCGATATTGAATATATTCCCTGTATGAAACAATTTATTATCAATATCTATTCCTTTCGGATCGTTTTTATCAGATTCAAGTAAGCTAATGACAACAATAATAATTCCCAGAATCAGAAAAACAACGGCCCACCGGTTCATAAATGGCAATCCCGGTGTTAGCACTTTAAACCCAAGAGAGAGGGGTATTGACGCTATCGCAGCCCATAGTACAGCATTGGGTGTGGCTCTTTTCCAGAACAAGCCAAAAATGAAAATTGCAAAGATTGCCGGTGTAGTGAACCCGGTATACTCCTGTATATACTGAAACACCTGGTCCAGATTCCCCAACAATGGTTTTGCGGTAAACACAGCTATAACAATGGCGATAAATCCGGAGATCCTGCCTGTTAGTACAAGTTGATGATCCGATACCTTCGGATTGATAAAGGGCTTATAAATATCCATGGAAAAGATGGTGGCTGTACTGTTGATCATTGAGCTCAGAGAGGAAACGATGGCTGCAACCAGCGCAGCAGCGGCAAGACCTCTGAGTCCTCCTGGCACAAAACTCTGTAGTAACCACGGATAGGCTTCATCCGATTTTGCAAGATCAGCATGCAGGCTGAAGGCTACGATCCCCGGAACAACAACAATTAAAGGCAATAATATTTTCAGGTATCCTGCAAAAAGAAGACCTCTCTGTGCTTCTTTCAGGCTCTTTGCTGCAATGGCCTTTTGTGTAATATATTGATTGCAGCCCCAATATGCAAAATGACCAATCCAGAGTCCCCCGATTAAAACACTTAATCCCGGCAGGTCCATCCAGGCATCTTTGAGACCTCCCTGACCATCAGGTATCATCAGGTGACCCTTATTAATGATCATATGAAATTTCTCTGGCACCTCATCGATGAGTATTGAAAAGCCATTGATTATTCCTGTTCCATCAGACAAATGATTTAAAGCAAGGACAGTTGTAAGTATGCCTCCACCTATCAGAAACACAACCTGGATTACATCTGTCCATGCAACAGCCTTCAGACCACCATAAATAGAGTAGAGTGCTGAAAAAGAAGCCAATAGTATTATTCCATAGATTAAGTCTATCCCAAACAAAGTTTGCAGGAAAAGAGACCCGAGATAGAGTACCGAAGTGAGATTGACAAAAATATATAGCAGGATCCAGAAGACAGCCAGAACGGTCCTTACCCTGTTATCAAAGCGCCGCTCCAGAAACTGGGGCATTGTATAGATGTTTTTCTGTAAAAAGATCGGCAGAAAATATTTTGCAATAACAATCAGGGCAATTGCAGCAGTCCATTCATAACTGGCCATTGCCAGTCCTATTGCATATCCCGATCCCGACATTCCAATGAATTGTTCAGCAGAGATATTAGCCGCAATCAATGAAGCCCCGACCGCCCACCATGGCAGTGATTTGTCGGCTAAAAAATAATCTTTCGATGTCTTCTTAACTCCTTTTTTTGTCCTCGACACATAAAGAGCTGCTCCTATGATCAAAACAGCATAACCGGCGAAAATAATGATATCCAGTGTTGAGAATTTCATCAGTAGTACTTGCTTTACTAAAGAAGTATTCAATAATATCACAACTTGATAAAAATACAAAAAAATATATTAATTTCGTAAACGGAGTATATGCATAGTAGCGAAAGTGAAGAGCTTGAAGTTGATATAAGAACATGTCGGGATCAGAATTTTCTTCTCATCAGGCGATGAGGATAACAACCATCAGTAGGGTGATTAAAGCCCTGCAGACAGGAGCTGCAAGTAAAAGTGAAATTTTAAAGAACACACAACTTTCATGGGGATCCTGCAGCAGTATAATAAACATGTTGTATGAACGAGGCATTTTAATAAAGGAGAAGGATGGGGAAGCGTCCGGCAGAGGAAGAAAGACTTTTACCTATTCGTTTAACAGCGAAGAGTATCTTCTGTTTGGAATGGAGATCAGGGCCAATGACATTTTGTGCTCTATCATTAATTTTGGGAAGCAGGAAATTTACAGACAGATCTATCCAACCAGGGAGGCTGTAAAAATGAATAATTTGTTCGAATATGTTTCAAATGCCTTCATCAATGCTTTATTGGAGAGCTCAGTAAAACCGGAGCATATATTGGGTATTTCATTTGCTGTGGCAGGTGGGGTGGATGTTAAGAATCTGAAGTGGGTATACACTCCAAGGATCCGTGATATTAACAATTTTGATTTCAGAGAACTGACCCGGATCCTTCCAGAGATTAATTATCTGCATGTTGAGCATGATATCCATGCACAGGCTGCTTCCGTAATATATTCCAGGAGCTGGGATGATGATAATTATGTGTTTTTACATATAGGCCGAGGGATCTCAATGTCAATATACAACAATGGACTTTTCCTGGGATATCGCGGATTTTCGGGAGAGATTGGTCATATTCCCGTTCCTGCCTGTGAAGCAGATGAGGAAAAAAATGTTGAATCCGCAATCTCAGTTAAGAGCATTTTGGACTTTATAAACAAACACTTCAGTCTCAAATTGACTAATCTGTCTGATTTAACACCTGAAATTATAAACAATGAAAAGGTCATAACACATATCACAAAAGCTTTGGAATATGTTTTGATTGTTATTACAAATATTATTGACCCTAAGACCATTATTGTTGGCGGTCCTTCTCTTGAACCCTTTTATGACATTATACGAAATAAAATAGAGGAAACCATCAGATATAAGACCTGGATCGGCGGACCGGAAAATATAAAATGGTATTACAATGATGACATGTTTGGAGCTTATGGAACAATTTTAAATGCAAGTGAAAAAATGATTAACAGCTACATAGAGGACCATTTGATATGAAATATTACACAGGGATTGAAATCGGAGGTACAAAATTACAACTCATTGTTGGAGATGAACATCTGAATATTATTGAGCATTTTCGTTATGCAGTGGACAAGGAAAAGGGGGCAGAGGGGATACGAGAACAGATTGAAAGCACACTAAAAAATGAGATTCTGGCAAAATACAGTCCTGTGTCCATTGGTGTTGGTTATGGCGGTCCGGTTGATCATATTACAGGAAAAGTAAGAGTGTCACACCATATTGGTGGCTGGTCAGGTTTTGAATTGTCTTCATGGCTCCACAACCTATCCGGGCTACCGGTAAAAGTTGATAATGACGCAAATACGGCTGCCCTGGGTGAAGCGGTCAGGGGTGCGGGTAAATCATACAATAATGTCTTCTACGTTACACTTGGCAGCGGAATGGGAGGTGGATTTGTTATTGGCAAAGAGTTATTTCATGGTATAGTGCCTGGTGAATCCGAAATAGGACTGGCCATGTTTGATAAATCAGGGGCTAATTTTGAATCTCACTGTTCCGGATGGGCAGTCGATGCAAAAGTTCGTCAATATGTTGCTGATCATCCTGAAACTATCCTTTCAGGGTTGGTAGGAAAGCTTGGAAAATCTGAAGCACAGTTTCTTTTACCGGCCATCCAACAGGGAGATACCGGAGCAAGTCAGATACTTGAATCTACAGCAGATGATCTGTCTTTTGGCCTATCTCATATAGTACATCTATTTAATCCTGAAGTCATTATTATCGGAGGAGGATTATCTTTAATTGGGGATCCGCTGTTAGCCTTTGTAAAAACGCATATTATCAAATACCTGACTAATGCATTTCAACCAGGTCCGGAGATAAAATTAGCTTCTCTAGGTGAAGATGTGGTGGGTATTGGAGCACTTCTACTGGCAAAAGCAGTATCAGAAAAATTGTAATACCAATCATAGAAAGGAAGTTATCATGCAAAGCTGGATTCAGAATTATATAGAAAACCACAAGAAGGTAATCGAATCGATACCAGTTGGGAAAATTGATAAATTGATTGCCCTCTTTAAGGAGGCCAACCGGGAAGAGAAACAGATCTTTATTTTCGGAAATGGCGGGAGTGCTGCATCAGCTTCACACTTCGCTACAGATCTTGGAAAAGGGGCCTCGGATAAGGTGTCAAAACGATTTAAGTGTTTCTCCTTAAATGAAGCTTCAGCATGGATGACCGCCATTGGAAATGACTATTCTTATGAAGATATATTTATCCACCAGTTGAGAAACTTTGCCAGTCCCGGTGATATAGTATTTACAATGAGCGTTAGTGGCAATTCGCCTAACCTTGTGAAGGCGGTGGATTGGGCAAATAATGAGGGACTTCATACCATTGCACTGGTTGGTGGTAAGCGTGGACGTCTGGCTGAGATTGCAGGTGATGTTGTGGTTATCGATTCGATACATTACGGACATGTGGAGGATGCCCATATGCTTATTGTTCATATGCTCACTTATGCTTTCATGGAGAATCCGCAGTTGGTCGAACTTAAAAAGTAAAACAGAGCAATATGAAAAACATAATCTTCCTTTCGGTATCAGTTATGTTGATACTGACTTCATGCACAAAGAACCAACAGAAGCAACCCGCATTCAGAGACAAGGCATAAGAATTATCTTTTTTTAGAAAATAAACCTCTGTTCCCGTTTGGACACGGACTGAGCTATACCGCATTTGAATATATGAATCTTAGATGGTCAGAGGAAACCATTGCACCCGATCAGGAAGCAGAAATGACCGTGGAAGTAACCAATACTGGAGATGTTATTGGCGATGAGGTGGTGCAGATGTATATCCGGGATATGAAAAGTTCTGTAACCAGACCGGTAAAAGAGTTGAAAGGCTTTAAACGGATTACCCTTGAGCCCGGTGAAACAAAAACAGTTACATTGAGTATCACTCCCGAAAAACTACAATTCTACAATATCAATATGGAGCGAGTGGTTGAACCGGGCGAATTTGAGATCATGGTTGGAACCAGTTCCGTTGATTATCAGACAGTAAAATTGACTGTCAGGTAGTTTATTCCCCAAGAAATGCAATGAGCATATCTTTTCGTAGATCCTTCATTTCAGTTGAGTCAGTTTTATGACTGCACATCCCCGTGGTCCCACCTTCACAGTCATTTCATCGGAAAAGGTACCTATATCCTTTTGCCTCCACAGGTCCCGCGCCATTTGCCCGCAACACATTTCCATCTCCCTCCAGAATACACTGATCTCCGTATCTTCATCCTGATGGAGATTAAAGAAGCCCACTATGACAGAACCATCTGACATGGTTTTCTTCAGGATCCAGGTATCAGGTGTCATCCTGATGGGTTCGGCACATTTACCCAGTCGGTCCTGATTCACTGCGATCAACTCAGTATTGCAGAGCATGTTGCGGGTGAAATCATCCACCGCCCCCATATCACCCGAGAAGAAAAGGGGACAGGCCATCATGCACCAGAGTGAGAAATAACTGTATTGTTCATTGGGAGTAAGTTCAACCGGGTGAAGTGGGACTGCCTTCTCAAAGGGGGAGCGCCACATGCCAAGGATCAGGTAATCGGGGTCGTTCCAGCTGCCGGGGCCGTTATGTTCCCTCAGTCCTATATTCTTTTCCGCGATTTTATAAACACCTCCCTCTGTCAGGGTATGGCCCAGGTCTCCGCCAACCCTCCAGGAATGTCCGCCGGCTTCACGACCCCATTCCCAGACCTGGTGGCCGTATTCACAGATATTCAGGACAATGTCCCTGTCCTGTGCCTCCAGTGCCCCTGATATAAGTTTGTAGGGGATGGGGCGGTTTTCCATCTTGTTGCCCTTCATCAGGTTCCATATCTTTCCGTAACTGCACCAGTCATACTTGAGCAGGTCGAATCCCCATTCGGCATAAGTCCGGGCATCCCTGATCTCATTGCCGTAGGAACCCTCAAATTTCTGGCAGGTGGTCTCTCCCGGAGAGGTGTAAATACCCGCCTTCAGACCATGTGCATGAATATGTTCGGTCAGGTCCTTCATATCAGGAAAATCCCTGGCCGGCAGGACCTGTTTGTTCTCATCACGGACCTTGCCCACCTTCGCCTCCTTGTCGAGTCCCTCGCTCTTCGTCTTCCGGTTCGGATCCAGGGTACTCTCCACATTCTCGGGTGATATCCGCATCCAGCAATCATCTATACTGACGTACTGGTAACCCACATCGGCCATGCCACTAACCACCATGGCATCCGCCGCAGCCATAATCCGGCCAGCGGTGATAAAATGATAATGGGTATACCAGTGGTTCCAACCCATGGTGGGAGTCAATGCAAGAAGGTCACCCACTACCAGGGTGAATTGTTGTTTGTCCTTTCCCTTCGTGTTTTCCGCACTTAAAGTAAACTCATATTCTCCTTTTTCTCCGGGTGTACGCCCGGTGATGATCCCCTTTTCCCTGTCCAGTTTTAGCGTAGGTGGCAGTCCCACTACATCAAACTCCATTGGCCTGACACCTGTAGTTGGGATCCGGTAAATAAAAGGTTTGTCTGTCCTTGCCCCGTATACTTCCGGGGAATTGATCTGTGGCTTCTTACCGGGTTCCGGGGTCAGTATCTCTTTCCCTTTGATCCTTGCGTCATAGGGTTTTTGTCCTATTACAGTAACAGTCTGGCTACCCAGGGCCAGGCATAACAAAATAATCAAGGTTTGTTTCATTGACTGAATTATTTGACAAAATTAACTTCTGTTCTGGTCTCCAAACCAGTCTCTGATCTCACAGTAAGTATAGCAGTTCCTGACTGTCCAGGTATACTTCTTAATACAGCAACTGCCTTCCCATAGAAAAGCGGATGGGTCATATCTGTAAAAACATCATGCCCCATCTGGTTGCCGTTGGCCACTCCCATCAGCCGGGCGGCACCTTCCACATGGAACTCGAGCATATCCATGGCCAGGGGACAAACAATCCCGTCGGCATCGACCATCTCAACAGTGACATAGCAAAGGTCCATGCCATCGGCATCCAAACTGCTCCGGTCAGGGATTAAATGCAGCCGGTCCGGTTCAGTGGCTGTCTTCACCATGGCCTCACCGATCACTTGCCCATTCTTATAAGCCACAGCCTTCAGTTCGCCGGACTCATATGGTACTTCAAGCCATCGCAGGCGATAGGCATCAATGATCTCGTAATAAGGGTTTTCCCGGTCATCCAGTTTCACTGCATAATCAAGGCTTCCGGCCATGGCTGATGATGTTTTAACCTGATCCGGAGTTATCTTTTTCCGCCTGCCAAGGCTTTCCCCGTTCAGGAAAAGCTCCGCTTCATCCCCGTTTGTATAAACAAAGACCGGCAAGGATTCACCTTCGTGCCCTTCCCAATTCCAGTGCGGGGAAATGTGTACGGTATTCTCTTTCTGGTTCCAGAGACTCCGGTAATTATAATAACTGTCTTTGGGCAGTCCGGCCAGGTCCACAATGCCAAAATAGCTGCTGCGGGCCTCATAACCCTCCCTGGTAGCCAGGAACGTTCCTATGTGTGCAGGATTATCCGAAAAAATTACCGGTGTGGGCTCGCCCAGGTAATCGAAACCGGTCCATACAAATTCCCCTGCTATGAAGGTATCAATACGCATATATTCAAACTCATGTTCCGGGATATCTGACCAGTGAGCGGAAGTAAGCATGTAGGAGGTCATCTCCCCGTCATCGGTCCAGTCATTCTTGTATTTGGGTAAGGGTAGTTTATATGCCCCCCTTGTGCCAAATGCTGAAGCGGATTCACTGTAAATCAGGGGCATGTCCGGGTAGGCCTTCCTTGTGGATGCATATCTTCTGCCGTAGTTCCAGCCTGAGGTTTCCAGGGGATCCAGGATATTTTTACTGCCTTCCGATACCGACGGAATGTGGCATCCCATGGTGGTGGGACGTGTTGTATCGTGCTCTTTGAAATACCTGACCATGTTGGCCACATGTTCAGCGGCCCTGCCGTCACTGTCGTGTAAAAGGTCAGAGATCTCGTTACCGATAGACCAGAGGAAAACGCTCGGGTGGTTCCTGTCCCGCCGCACAAAATTTGCAACCTCTGCTTCAGCATAATTATCAACATATTCCCCCGAGGAACACTGGACACTGGCTGTGGGACCGTATTTATCAAACAACTCATTGAAGACAATGATGCCCATACGGTCACATAGGTCAAGAACCTCCGGAGCACAGGCATTATGACTGGTGCGCAGGGCATTCACGCCCATATCTTTCATGATCTCCAGCTGGCGCTCCATGGCCCTCGGGAAAAATGCAGCCCCCAAAGGCCCGTGGTCATGGTGATTGTTCACCCCGTATAGCTGTACCCTCCGGCCATTTAGATGGAAACCGTCATTGGCTGTCCATTTGAAGGTACGGATCCCAAAAGGTGAAGAAATACTCTGAACCTCCCTCCTGTTTACCTCCAGCTCAGCAATGCAGGTATAAAGATTGGGATGTTCAATATCCCATATCTCGGGTTCGATTATGCGCATTTCAAGTTCTGTAAGGATGGTTTCACCGGCCTTCACCTCGATCTTTTCCTCAACCCCGGCTACCTGTTCTCCGGAAGGACCGATAAGTGTGATTTCCAACTCAACCATCTCGTCTATTCCAGATGTGTTGACTATTTCCACGCCAGTGTTCACCGTGGCTTCATCATCGGTCACCTGCGGAGTGGTAACATAAACACCCCAAACGGGGATGTGCACCGGGTTAACCAGGCGCATACCAACCTTCCGGTATATGCCGGCTCCCGGGTACCATCGGGATGAATGCTCACGGGTATCTGCATGTACTACCAGCACATTCGTTTCACCGAACCGGGCCGCCTCCGTGGCATCAATCCAGAAAGAATTATATCCGTAACGCCAGAAACCCACCTTCTGTCCATTCAGATAAACAGTTGGATTGGCCATTACCCCGTCAAACAGGAAAAGAAGTCTTTTCCCGGCAGCTTCCGCGGGAAGTTCCAAAGCCTTACGGTACCAACCCTCTCCTTTCCATGGCAATTTACCTGTATTTCCAGGAGATTTCAGGGGACCGAAAGGCCCGGTGATCGCCC
>JAZGGT010000573.1:0-3065 GCA_036480555.1 Bacteroidales bacterium
ATCTATTTAAAAAAGAATTTTATGTCCTTATATCCCGCCCCTGAAGAGAGCGGGTTTTATGGGCATGTTGATAAATTGAATTTGGTCCATACTGACTGGAATGGTAGCTGTCAAACAGAACCAATTGCGAAAGATTTAATCAACTCCAAAGCCTGTCCCAGGCTCGTATTTTATCCCATTCCGGGGTGGGGGCAAAGAGTTCTTCTCCTTCTATCAGGAACTCTTTGACAACCTCATCGTTGAGTTCAACACCGATGCCGGGTTTTTCGGGGACTTTCACGTAGCCGTTCTGGACAAAGGGTTTTTCAATACCGGTCACCAGGTCCTCAAACCTGGGCGAATCCACGGCGTGATGTTCCAGCCAGAGGAAATTTTCGGTGGCTGCGGCGGCATGCACAGCCCCCAGGAATGATACCGGTCCCGCTGCATGATGTTGCATGAAGCCGATACCATGCATGGATGCAAAATCACCGATTTTTTTTGTTTCCAGGATACCTCCGGCCGTATTGGGATCAGGATGGACGATATCTACCGCATGTTGTTCAATTAAGTCATGAAATCCCCCATACAGTTTGTATATATCCTCCCCGGTCTGTGTGGGCGTGGTGGATGACTGAGTGATCTCCTTCCATTGCTCGGTGTATTGCCAGGGGATGATGTCCTCGATATAGGCCAGGTTATAAGGTTCGGTTGCCCTGGCGATCTTGATGGCTTCATTCACTCCGAAATGGCCCCAGTGATCCGTTCCCATCGGGATCTCGTATCCTATCTGTGCCCGCATCACCTCAAGGAATTCCATCAGCCTGTCCATGCCCTTGTCTGTGATCTGGACAGCGGTGAAGGGATGTTTGGTCATCCGATAGTCCCGGTACTCATATTGCCATGGTTTCAGATCTCCCCCGGGATCATTGATGATGGCCCCGGGGATGTCCCTGACCAGGTTGATCCCGATATCCATTTTCAGGGCTGTGTACCCCTGGTCAATTCTTTCCTGCATTCGTTTCGCATACTCATGCGGATCGCGTGAAGTTGTCGTATCGCAGTAGAGCCGGACCCTGTCCCGGTATTTCCCGCCGAGTAATTGATACACGGGAACTCCATAGGCCTTCCCGGCCAGGTCCCACAATGCCATCTCCACACCGGATACACCTCCCCCCTGCCGGGCATGATGACCAAATTGACTGATCTTTTTGAAAAGCCGTTCTACATTGCAGGGATTTTCTCCCAGGATCCTGCTTTTTAAGAAAAGGGCATATTCCTTTGCAGCACCATCACGAACATCGCCATGGCCGACAATCCCCTGATTCGTATAGATCCGGACTATGGGTGTACGGAAAACCACACCACTGATCTCAGCAATACGCATATCTGTGATCTTAAGGTCTGAAGGGGCAGCATGCCGGTTTACTTTTTGTGTGAGGTATTCAAGCTGCTCATGGATAGATCCGTTGAGTAAAAGTCCAGCTGAAAGCCCGCCAAGACCAGCCTTTTTCAGGAAGTTGCGACGTGAATCTGCTGGGGGGGATTTTGTCTTTTTTTTCATGATATTGCTTTTCGTGTTGGGATCAATGCATAAATTTAATAAATTCACTCGATTAGTAGACATTTCAAATTCACACTATGCGCAATATTATCTTTAAGATCCTGTTGATTGTTTCCCTCCTGTTACTAGCTGGCTTCATTTATGCATGGATCATGGGTATCCCGGGACTGACCGGTCCTCTGCTCACCCTGTTCTTTGTGAGTCTGGCTATCAGTTTCCATGGTCATGGTAAGTTGAAGAAATTTGCTTATACCATCTGGATTTTCGCCGCTGTAACTGTATCGATGAATTATCCACAGTTTTTCCGGCAGATCGGGGATTTCGATCTGAAAAAGTCCATTGTCCCCCTCCTGCAGATCATCATGTTCGGCATGGGCTCACAGCTGAGCATTAAAAATTTTGCCGATGTGATCCGTATGCCAAGAGGTGTTATCATAGGTATAGTTTGCCAGTTTACCATCATGCCCATTGTTGGGATCAGCATTGCCAAAGCATTCGGATTCCCGCCTGAGATTGCGGCCGGGATCATACTGGTCGGATCTTCACCGAGTGGACTGGCATCCAATGTCATGTCCTTCATTGCACGGGCAAACCTGGCACTTTCAGTTACACTTACAGCGGTGGCTACGATGCTGGCTCCTGTCATGACCCCGCTGTTGATGAAATTGCTGGCCGGACAATACGTTCCCATAGATTTCTGGAGCATGATGCTGAGCATTGTCAATATTGTAATCCTGCCTATCGTTGCCGGATTGATCTTTAACGCCATTGGATATGGCCTGACCCGCTGGAAAAGCATTGTCATCCAGGCTATTGTTTACTTCCTCATTATTCTGGCCAAGAATTTTCTCAACTTCCAGATCAATGATGTTTCGCTTCAGCAATTCCTTTCAGCCACTGCCATGGATATGCTATGGTTCTCCCTTTTGCCAATAGCTGCAGCATTGACCTTCAGGTATTATGCCCGTGGCAGGAAGGGATGGCTCGATAAGGTGATGTCACTCGTTTCCATGATTGGGATCGCGGTGATCATTACCATCATAACAGCTGCCGGCAGAGATAGCCTGATGGCCATCGGACTGGCTTTGGTCCTGGCCTGCCTGATCCATAACCTGGCCGGTTATTTCCTGGGATACTGGGGATGCAGGCTGTTATCACTGGATGAAAATTCATGCCGGACCATCGCACTGGAAGTAGGGATGCAGAACGGCGGACTGGCGAGCGGGATTGCCCTTGAAATGGGGAAGGTTGCGACCATCGGTCTGGCACCAGCTGTATTTGGACCGATGATGAATGTTACCGGCTCATCCCTGGCCACCTGGTGGCGGAGCAAAGCGGAACCAGAACCGGAACTGGAACCGGAGCAAAGTAATGTAGACAGTAACTAAACCAAATACTTATACTATGAAGAATTTAATGATTATTTTCAGTATGGTCTGCCTGATCCTGGCAGGAACCCAGGTGACCAATTCACAAATTGCCAGTCCCGATGAAATCAAGTTTTATACCCTGGAATGGGAAG
>JAZGGT010000574.1:0-3791 GCA_036480555.1 Bacteroidales bacterium
CAGGATCGTTGAGATCTCCTGGTTGAAAATCCAGCCTGATGGCCGGGAATCAAAACAGACCCAGCTGGTCAACCCGACCATTCCCATTGATCCCAGAGCGATTGCTATCCATGGCATCACCGATGAGGATGTGAAAGACAAACCCACTTTCTCAGAAATTGCCAGGACCCTGGCCAGGGATTTCGAAGGATGTGATTTGGCTGGTTATAATTCAAATAAATTTGATATACCCCTGCTGGCAGAGGAGTTTTTACGTGCCGGGGTTGATTTTGATCTGAGGAAACGCAAATTCATTGATGTACAGGTGATTTTTCATAAAATGGAACAGCGGACCCTCATTGCGGCCTATAAATTTTATTGCCAGAAAGATTTGGAAGATGCACACAGTGCGGAAGCTGATACCCGTGCCACCTATGAGATCCTGAAGGCACAACTCGACCATTATGAGCATTTACAGAATGATGTGGATTACCTGTCTGTCTTTTCCACCCAGAACAGGTCGGTTGACCTGGCCGGCCGCATCATATACAATGACAAAGATATCGAGGTGTTTAATTTTGGAAAGTACAAAGGAGAGCCCGTCGAGGAAGTATTGAAAAAGGACCCCGGCTATTTTGGCTGGATACTGAATGGCGATTTCCCCCTGTATACGAAGAAGGTCCTTACCAATATCAAGTTAAGGGCTTTCGGTAAAAGCTAGGAGTAGATGAAGATAATTTGTATGGCCAAAAACTATGTGGCCCACGTAAAGGAATTTGACAGTGTCGTACCCACGGAACCGGTATTCTTCATGAAGCATGAAAATTGCATCGTTCGGAATAATAAGCCCTTCTATCTCCCTGATTTCAGTGACAATATTCATCATGAAATTGAAATTGTAGTGAAAATCAGTAGAGTAGGCAAGAATATCGATGAGAAATTTGCCCACAGGTATTTTGATGAGATCGGCCTGGGGATAGATTTTACCGCAAGGGATCTGCAAAAAATTGCCAAAGACCGTGGTAATCCATGGGAAATATCCAAAGCTTTCGACCATTCAGCACCCTTGAGTAAATTTGTGCCGGTATCCGATTTCGAAGATGTGAACAAACTCCGTTTTCGACTGGATGTCAACGGGACAACGGTACAGGACGGGAATACGGAATTGATGATCTTTCCTCTTAATGTCCAGATATCCTACATTTCCCGGTACATTACACTGAAGACAGGTGACCTCCTGTTTACCGGTACGCCCGAGGGAGTGGGTCAGGTGAAGGTAGGTGATCGCCTTGAAGCCTGGCTGGAAGACAGGAAATTGCTGGATTTCCAGGTAAAATAGTTTGTATGAAACCGCTTGAACCCTTTGAAGAACTGCACAGGTTTTTTGAATCCCTGCCACATGACAGATCTTTAGAACTACCTGATTTTCAGCCATGTGACATCAAGGGGTTTGAAGACCTGACAAATTTCGGCTCCCAGTTCGTTTACATATTTGACTTCCCCAGGGGAGAAGTCAATTATGTCAGTCGCGGGATACAAAAGATATTCGGCTATGAACCGGGTGATGTAAACCTGCAGTTCCTTTACGAAAAGATCCATCCCGATGATCGCAGGGCTGTGTGTGATGCCACCATAGATGCTATACAGGGTACCATAGACAACGGAATGACCAGTCCGGGCAGGCTGAAATTCTCGGTGAATTACCGGTTCCAGAAGATAGATGACAGCTACCTCCAGGTACTCAGGCACCAGACGGTTCAGCAGACAGACGAGCAGGGAAATATCCTCAGGACAACAGGGATCATTGTGGAACTCGGCCACCTGCCCGAGGTCAATGGTGTCACCGGTAAAATGGTTGACAACGAATCAGGAAAAGTCATCTATTCCAGGTCCTATTCAGGACGGGACAGCATTTTCAGCACCAGGGAAAAAGAGATCATCCTTTTGCTTGCCAATGGCAGGAAAACAGATGAAATTGCCGAGGAATTATTCATCAGTCCAAATACAGTTTCCACCCACCGTAAGAACATGCTTAAGAAGTACGCGGTAAAAAATACCGCGGAACTCATCTTGTTCAGCAAGAAACAGGGGATCCTTTAAAATACTCATTTATGGGTATTGCCATGTATGATATATAGGCTTTACTTTGGATAACAAGATAAAAACATCTTAAAATACTAATTGATCGATACAATAAATACAAGGTTCATGCACGTATATCTGCTTGATGCCCCTGGAAATGGAATAGGGACAGCTTCGGTCTCAGGCTCGCTCAGAGAGGACAATGGCAAAGCCGGAGTATCACAAGCGCTTGTGAATACCCCTGTATACCTGGCAGATGCAAAGGACGGATGTTATATTGCAGCAGCACTTACAGGTGACAAAGGGGAGTTCTGTTTCAGCCACCTGCTGACCGGGGAATACTGTCTTAAGGCAGAACACCAGGGATCGGTCTGGTGTGACGAAAGGGCCATGTTAAAGATTGATGCTGATGGCCTGCATTTTGATATCGAAGCAAGGATGGACAGAAAAAGGATGAAGACCACCATCACAGGGAATAGGTCTGCTGTATATTTAAATCCATTGGACCGCGGTATCAGTTTCAATCCCAATCCCAGTTTGGATGGAAAACTCAACCTCATCATGAAGGATTCCTTTAAAAAGCTGAAACTGGAGATCACCGATCTGGCTGGCTGGATTGTAAGGACCATGGACCTTATTGAAATCCAGGCCGGCTATACGGATGCAGTTGATCTGGAGGATCTGGAAAAGGGGACATACATACTTGAAATTTCTACCAGCAGGGACCGGCTGTCTAAGCAGCTGGTTCTTCAATGATTTTTTATTCAAATGTTCGCAAAACCCGCTCTCTTCAGGTACGGGATATAAGGACACACAAAATTTTATTTAAATATATTTCGATATTTTGTGATAAATTGCATTAAGAAGCAGAAATAACCCGAATAATATAGGGACTAGACATAATTAGAATGCCAACGAAAATGTTGTGATAAAAATCTTAACCGCCGGACAGGCGGGGCTGGTCTGTGAATCGAACCGCGCTGGCGGTCGGAAGCAGAAACCTGCAAGAAACCGCGAGGTAGTACTGCCCACGGCCTGACTTGAAAAGGCGCTATTTGCGCAAAGGCTGCGGAATCCACTTCGTTAACGGAATGGAGGATGTCAATCTGCTAGTTAATAAGGGTAAGGGTTGTCATCAGAAGCTCCGAGATGACAACCCTTTATTTTTTATGCCTCCCCCTCCGGGCAGTCATGCCTGAGAGGCTGATCAGGCATGGGTGTCGATGGAATTTTCCTCATCGATCAGCATGAAAAAATGTTGGATTTCCCGCTCGTGTTCAAGTTCGGGCAGAAGCCTTTCCTGTTTCAGCAGGTTTTCCTTTCTGTGAATACCATCCTGAAATACCCTGATCAGTTCCATTTTCCAATCAGGTCTTTCAGTCTCAGCAGCATTGGCTTCTGAGAGTCCAAGATAAAACTCATAGGTGATCCAGTAACGGATTTCCTGGCGGTCGATGAAATGGGTCAATGGTCCAAAGATGCTTTTCAGGTTATTAAAGCGATTGTTGAGATTCTCCAGAATCCTGACCGGGAGCTCTTTTGGATTGATCCTGCGGCAGAGATAAATCTCTGCATACCGGTAGATGCCGGTATAGCCGAAAGCATCCAGGTCGTCGCTTGTACTCAGGATCCGGAGGACCTGCAGTTCAGGTTCGCCGGTGATTGACCTCACCCTTAAGGATTTGTCATCGTGGTGTTCTATGGCATAGAGGATCTCAGAGAAACCCTCA
>JAZGGT010000575.1:0-3772 GCA_036480555.1 Bacteroidales bacterium
GGAAGATCAATGCTGGCCCCGATGGATTTGCCCAGCAGGCATGTCAGGTTACTGTTTCAAGCAATGGAAATATTTGGGAGTCTAAGAAACTGGAAACATCAAATTCCATTCAGATCAGGTATGATGGTCCTGCCCTTGAAGGGGGTGAGCAATACTTTGCCAGGGCCAGGGTGTGGGACCAGCATGATCAGCGTTCAGATTGGAGTGAGGCAGTTCGTTTTGTAGTGCCGCTGGAGTATCCGGGGGACTGGCCAGCAGAATGGCTGACCTATGACTATGAACCAGAGACGGCCATGCCCCTGTTCCGTAAAGAATTCGAGATCCCTGATGCAGCAGATATCAACTATGCAAGGTTCTACATCGCTGCTCCGGGTTATTACGAGGCTTCCCTGAATGGAGAAAAGATCGGGGAGAATGTGCTGGATCCGGGGCAGACAAATTATGAAGATTATACCTATTACACTGCCTATGATATTGATCCCGGGAACCTCACCGGGGAAAATGTACTTGGTGTGATGCTGGGTAATGGCTGGTACAACCAGGACCAGGTCTGGAAAGGGCAGGCAGAGTATGCACCCATGGTATACGGTCAACCTGTATTTATCTGCCAGCTTGTGATCCATAAAAAGAACGGGACCACCCAGATAATTTCATCGGATGATAGCTGGAAGTGGACTGCCGGTCCCATTACCTATTCCAATGTCTATGGAGGTGAACACTATGACGCCCGGCTGGAGATAGAGAACTGGAATAATCCGGGTGAGGTGTCGGGGGACTGGCAAGCAGTTCTTTTTCCGGAGGTGCATCCGACCATGCTCTAGGAGCAGTTTGCGGAACCTATCCGTGTAATGGATCAGATACAGATGAAAAAGATCATTGACAGGGGTGATGGCAGCTATATTTTTGACATGGGACAGAACATGGCCGGGTGGTTGAAGTTACGGATTAAGGGGGAGAGGGGACAGGAAATCACCCTGCGTTGTACGGAGGTGCTGGACAGGAAAGGAAGTATCGATCCGCGTACCACAGGGGTAACTGCCACAAAGGTCATCCAGACCCAGAAATACATATGCAAAGGTGAGGGCGAGGAGATATGGGAACCGCGATTCACCTATTTTGGCTTCCGGTTTGTGGAGGTTGTGGGTCTTAAACAAGCCATATCTGAAGATTTCCTCACCGGGATAGTAATTTATTCTTCCGTTCCGGAGGCAGGCAGCTTCGAATGTTCCGAAGAGAACATCAACAGGTTACACGAGTTATCCAGGTGGACCATCACCGGGAACATCCACAGCATACCGACGGATTGCCCCCACCGGGAGAAATGTGGGTGGACCGGGGATGCCCATGCCATGATACGGACCATGATCTACAATTACGGGGCACAACGCTTCTTCAATAAGTACATGTTCGATATGCGCTCATCCGCCAGGGAGGAAAAAGAGGAATTATATTTCGCGGAGAGTTTCTACGACCGCAGTATGGTCATGAAACCTGCAGGCATTCCGACCATGATCGTGCCGGGTAAGCGGACCAGCGGGGTAGCATCACCGGACTGGGGGACAGCCATGGTACAGATTCCGTGGTATCTCTATGTTTACTATGGTGACCGGATGTTATTGGAGAACTTTTACCCGGATATGAAAACCTGGGTGCAATATGTCCATGGGATAAAGGAGGACGGGGTCGTTCCGCATGGGTTGGGGGACTGGTGCCCGCCTGGGGGGAATGGGAATATAGATTGTCCAGTACCGCTTAGTTCGACTGCCTTCCATATCCTGGATGTCAGCATCATGGCGCAGGTATCAACATTATTGGGTAAACAGGGAGATCAGGCCTATTATACCGGAATGCTTGAACAATTGAAGGCAAATTTCAACCGTCATTTCCTGGATATGGAAAAGCATACTTATGGCAGCCAGACGGCAGATGCCATGGCCCTTGACATCGGCATTGTACCCAGGGAAAACCAAAAAAAAGTGGCAGGTTCCATTGTGATGAATATACATGAAGAATTTGATGGATTTTTAAATACCGGCATCTTTGGATTGGCCCGTGTTTTCAAAGTCCTTTCTGAAAACGGATATGAGGATGAGGTCTACCGCCTGCTTACAAAAACCGGGCCTAACAGTTTTGCCTTCATGTGGGAGCATTATGACGTCACAACCTTCTGGGAGATTCTCCCCTTTAACGATAATTACGATGAAGGGATTTACCTGAGGTCACACAGCCATCCCATGCAGGCCGGTTTTGATGAATGGTTTTATTCAGGGATTGCCGGGATCAAACCGGTAATGGCCCAACCCGGTTTCAAGCTTATTGAATTCAAGCCCTACCTTACACGGCATCTTAGCTCAGCTTCGGCCTCTTATGAATCGGGATTCGGAACCATTACCAGCAAATGGGGAAACCTTGACGGTAAGTTGACCTGGCGTATCCGCATCCCTGAAAACAGCAGGGGGATCATCCAGGTACCTACCTATGGCAGTGGGGCAATTATCCTGCTGAACGGGATGGCTGCGGATGTCATCAAGGAAAAGGACGGTTTCAGCCTGATCGGGGAATATGGTCCGGGCGAATACCTGGTTGAAATTTGATTAAGCAAATACCTTCATTAAATTTATAAAATGATAATCCGAAGTAAAATATCAAGACCCTTTGCCATGGTTTTCCTTGCAGGCCTTGGCCTGCTGATGTCCTGCCAGCAAAAAGACGCCCCCAAAAAACCTAACATCCTGTTCATCCTGGCAGATGACCTGGGATATCATGACCTGAGCTGCATGGGCAGTGAATTTTATGAAACACCGAACATAGATAAGATTGGACTGGAGGGAATGATCTTTACAGAGGGATATGCTGGATGCCAGGTTTGCAGTCCATCCAGGGCCAGCATCATGTCGGGCCAGTTCCCGGGAAGGCACGGCATTACTGACTGGATCGGTGCCAGGTCAGGAGTAGAGTGGAGGAAAGCGAATCGATACAACAAGCTGCTCCCGGCTGCTTATGTACACAACCTGCCTCATGCCTTCACAACCCTCCCGGAGGCACTGAAGGAAGTGGGTTATCTGACATTCTTTGCCGGTAAGTGGCATCTGGGGACCGAAGGATCTTACCCTGAAGACCATGGTTTTGATTTCAACCAGGGAGGTTATGAGAGAGGTGGACCACGGGGTGGATATTTTTCACCCTACAAAAATCCCAAGCTTGAGGACGCTGAGCCGGGAGAAAATCTTTCCATGCGGCTGGCCAGGGAGACCGTTCAGTTTATCAGGGAAAACAAGGACACCTCATTTTTCGCTTATTTATCATTTTACGCAGTTCACAGTCCGATCCAGACCACCATGGAAAAATGGGACAAATACCGGCAGAAAGCAGAGAGAATGGGCATAGCAGAGTCGGGCTACATCATGGAACGAAGACTTCCCATAAGGCAGGTGCAGGATAATCCTATTTACGGGGGACTGGTAGAAGCTATGGATGAGGCTGTGGGAATGGTCTTAAACTGCCTTGAGGAACTTGGACTGGAGGAGAATACTATTGTCATATTTACTTCAGACAACGGGGGTGTTTCATCAGGGGATAATTTCTCCACCTCCAACCTGCCCTTGAGGGGAGGGAAAGGTTACCAGTGGGAAGGGGGGATACGGGAGCCCTATTTTGTCAAGGTACCCTGGCTGGGAACTCCGGGTGCAGAATGCGATGTACCCGTAACGGGAACAGATTTTTATCCAACCTTGCTGGAACTGGTGGGGGCGGAACTGAAACCGGATCAGCA
>JAZGGT010000576.1:0-2991 GCA_036480555.1 Bacteroidales bacterium
TGGATGATAACAAACTAAGCAGACGATCCTTTATTGCCAAATCTGCCATTGTCACTGCCGGTGCGACCATCAGCCTTGAAAGCATGGCCCTGTCACCACTCAGAAAAAAAATCGGTGCGAATGATAAGATCCGAATGGGATTTATCGGTGTAGGGAACCGTGGAACGCAGTTAATGACAATGTTTATGGGCAATGATGATGTGGAAGTAGCCGCACTCTGTGATATCTACAAACCATATCTTAACCGGGATCGTTCTTCTGTAAGTCAACGGTATCTGGATACTGATAAAGTACCACCGATGAAAACCCAGTTTGGCAAGGATGTCAAGAGATATAAAGATTTTAGAAAGCTCCTCGAGCAGAAAGATATTGATGCTGTCTGTATAGCAACACCGGATCACTGGCATGCCGTCCAGGCCATCCAGGCCATGGAAGCTGGAAAAGATGTCTATGTGGAAAAGCCACTTACCATCGCACTCAAAGAAGGCAGGGCCATGGTGGAAGCACAGAAAAAAACAGGCAGGGTGGTCGCGGTGGGTTTAAACCGTCGTGGTTCTACGGTATTTCAAAAACTGGCCGGGGAAGTACAAAATGATCGGATTGGTAAAGTAACTACAGCAAGGGCCCTGAGGATCAGCAATATGTATCCGAATGGAATAGGCCAGCTAAAAGCCGAGGATCCGCCTGCAGATTTTGACTGGGACATGTGGCTCGGTCCAAGGCCACAGCGTCCATACCAGTATAATATTGCCCCTTATTATTTCAGGTGGTGGAAGGATTATTCCTCCCAGATGGGCAACTGGGGCGTACATTACATGGATGTGATCCGGTGGATGATAGGGGAGACCGCACCCACGGCGATTACAGCACATGGCGGAAAATACATTGTGAAAGACGATCGTGACATCCCTGATACCATGGAGGTAATCTTCGAGTTTGATTCGGGTACTATGATTCAGTTTGGCATCCATGAGGCCAGCAGCGGTGGAGGCATACAGGGGGGTGAAGTCGAGTTGAGCGGGACAAAAGCAAATCTTGTCGCTGATCAAAATGGATATACGATAAGTCCTGCCAGGCGGGGGCAATTCCAGACCTGGGACAAACTAACCGAAGAAGAGGTATTCAAAATGGAGAGCAAGGCACAATTTGGTGACCTGGGTATCAGTGAAAATTCCACATCCAACCTGATCAGGAATTTCCTGGATTGTGTAAAATCAGGAGATACTCCCTGGTGCCCCCTTGAAGACGGACACCGGTCCACCAGCTTTGCCCACCTGGCCAATATTGCCCTGGAGACAGGAATGAAAATAGAATGGGATCCGGTAAAGGAAAGGATCACCAACAATGAAAAAGCCAATGACCTGCTGCATTACGAATACCGGAAACCATGGAAACTGTAAAGGCAAGGATATGGAATCAAGAAGAGAATTTATTAAAAAGTCAGCAGTAGCTGGCGTGGGACTTCCAATCATGGGTTCAAGCCTTATTATTAATCCCCTTCTAAAAGGATCTGATATGAAATGCCCGGTATGTATCTTTTCCAAACATCTTCAATTCCTTGAAGACTATGGTGACATGGCGGATGCGGCGCTCGAAGCCGGATTTGATGGGGTAGACCTGGGTGTGAGGCCGGGAGCCCATGTGGAACCAGAGAGGGTCGAGGAGGATCTTCCAAAGGCGGTGGAAGCCATCCAGAAACGGGGACTCAAAATCCCCATGATGGTGACCCGGATCAATGATCCAAAAGATCCGAAAACGGTACCGGTATTGAAGACAGCCGGTCAACTGGGTATACAGATGTACCGGATGGCCTATTACAAGTATGATGATTCATTGGGCATTGAGGGGAGCATTGAGAAATTCAAGCCTGCTGCTGCGGGATTGGCTGCTCTTAATGAGAAATACGGGATCCGGGGAGCATACCAGAACCATTCAGGTTTATATTTTGGAGCTCCTGTATGGGATCTCTGGTTATTGCTGAAGGACCTGGATCCTAAATGGATAGGCAACCAGTATGATATCTGCCATGCATCGATTGAAGGCAATCATTCCTGGCCGTACGGATTAAAACTAATAAATCCTTATATCAATTGTGTAGTTGCGAAGGATGCAAAATACGAAAAGGTGAAAGGTAAATGGAAAAACGTCTATATGCCATTGGGAGAAGGTATAGTTGACTGGGATGCTTTCCTGGGATACCTGAAGGAATTTGGTTTTACCGGGCCCATATCTCTTCATGTGGAGTATCATATGTATGATGAGGAGGATAAATCCCTTACAGTAGAACAAAAAAGGAAGGGTGCAATAAAACATATGAAGCAGGATGTGGCCTTCCTGAAAAATAAACTTAAGGAATCAGGCTTGGTATAATATTTTGATTGCCAAAAACAATACATATGCTAACCCGTAGAGAATTTGTAATAAAAACTGGTACACTGGCGGCAGTATCATCGCTGGGATTGACTTCATCCCTTTGTAAATCAGGTACCTCAAAAAGTAAAACTATGAAACCTGTTATCATCCAGGCAGTCAACTCCAATTTTGAACGGGAACCCCTTATCCGCCCATTCGGATTTAAAGGAGGGTATATGTCTGAGATCTGGCAAACGATGAGCTGGATGCAAAGTGGATCCGGCATTGAAAAAGTCGGCCTCTGTACCCAGAGTGTTCTCTGGTCCGATGCCAGTGTTTTTAGATCCCATTCGGAGGCTGGCGGAAATGCCATCATGTACCTGATGACGGAAAGAGCCATGCAAATGGTAAAGGGGCAGAAATTTTCATCCCCGGTTGAACTTCTGGACAATATCCTGGAGGAGGTATATGATTATGGAGTGAAAGTCTCAGGACGTGCGCATCTGAGAAAAACATTTGCACTGAATGCACTTGTGGGACTGGATAATGCGGCCTGGTTGCTATATGCGGCGGAAAACGGGATCACCAACTTTGATGAACTGATCCCGGCGGAATACCGGCCAGCTCTTTCCCATCACC
>JAZGGT010000577.1:0-2913 GCA_036480555.1 Bacteroidales bacterium
CCGGATCGGGTGGAAAGGCGTAATGGGGAGAGCTGCAGCGGTCATCCTGATCTTTGGCGCTTCTTTCGGGATACAGGAATACCTGCATCAGCGCAAAGCAATGATGGCTGGCGTGGAAGAAAAAGAAATGATAAATAACATTCCTGAAATACAGGAAGCCGAGATCTATTACACCAGTCTGCTGAACGACAAGATCAGCCAGATTAAACCCCTGCTTGAACAAAATCCTGATTTGGGAGAATCACTGCAGCAGGATCTCTCTGAACTCGACAGTATATATGGCGAACTTCAGAATGACCTGCGTGATAATATAGCTAATGACGAGGTGGTAGAAGCAATGATCCAGAATTATATCCTGAAGTTACAGATCCTTGAAGATCTGCTGGAATACATGGATGAATCCTCTAAAAACAACGAAGATGAGAAGGCTGCAATTGAAATTTAGCAGGTATATTTTGCTTGCTGCAATCCTTTCGGGGGTCGCGCCATGTGTCGGGGCGCAGACCTACACGGACAGGCAGAAAATTGTACGGTCGTTCCCGGCCAATGCGGAGACAAGACTGGACCTGACAAATAAGTACGGGACTGTCCATGTAGTTCCCTGGAAGAAGGACTCAGTGCATATTGAAATAGATCTGTTCATCAAATCGAGCAGTAGCTCAAAACTTGAAAAGCTCAAAAGGAGTGTAGATTTTGAATTTACCGGCACCAGGTATTATATCATAGCCCGTACAGATTTTGGAGGCAGAGGAGGCAGTTTCTTCTCCGATCTCAAGGAAATAATCCCCTCCAAGAACCAGGTAAAGATCGATTATACGGTACATGTGCCCCCCAGCATGAATATTACGATCTCAAACAAATACGGGGATATCTATATTGATGATATGAAGGGCAGTGTAAGTGTGAACCTGTCAAATGGAGATATCAAAGCAAACAGCCTGAAAGGGGAATCAAATATCAGCCTGAACTTTGGTAATGGGATCATCAACGAATTAAACAATGCCAAACTGAACATTGCCTACGCCGATATCGAAATCCGGAAAGTAAAACAGTTGAATATTGAAAGCAAATCCTCAAAGATAAGGATCCATGAAGCCGGGATAGTGAAAACCATCTCCCGCAGGGATAAGTTTACGATCAGCCGTGTTGACAACCTGTCCGGTGAAAGCTGGTTCTCTGACATCTGGCTCTACAGGCTGGACAAGGAGATCAATTATAATCTCAAATACGGTGCATTGAAGATAGATTCCATATCCAAGGGATTTTCTTTTATCAATGTCAATACTGAAAACGCTGATTTGCGCATGATTTTTAACAGGCAGGCCAGTTATCAGCTGGAACTGCTCATGCATGATGATGTAGTCCTGCAATTACCTGATGAATATGGTGAACTGGAGGTCATTGACCAGGAAGTCGAGGCCGTCCACCTGAAGGGCAGGGTGGGTCCCTATCCGGATGCCAGCTCACAGGTTAAGATCAAAGCCCCAAAGAAATGTATAATAGACATACAGATAAGATAGGATTCAAAAAATTTAAACCAGTATAAAATGAAAACAAAAAGTATAAGTAGAATAGCCTTCCTGGCTGTCCTGACAGGATCGGGGATGATTACAGGGGATATCTTAACAGCCGATGAACTCAAGGTCCATTTGACCGGGTCCGGGCTGATCGATCTCAAGGGACTGAAAACAGGCTTGCTCGATGCCCTGATCACGGGTTCCGGCGAGATGATATTCTGGGGAGAAACGGTTGATGCTGACATGGATATCACCGGTTCAGGCGTTGTCATTAACAGCAATTAATGGGCGCTGAAACAATACTGCAATGAAACACCTAATCACTACCTTGCTTATTTTTCTATCCATTCAGGTCGCAGGACAGGATTTTTCCAGGTCGGTCGGGATCAGGGGGGGACTCACTTCCGGCGTGACCTACCGGCAGTACCTGAACCCGGAACTGGCTTACGAGGGATTGCTGAGCTTCCGCCAGAACGGCCTGCAGTTCACCATCCTTCGTCAACATTTCAGGCCCACCATATGGCAGGTATCCGATGGATTCTTTGTCACCTATGGCTATGGAGGCCATATTGGATTTACCCACAGCCATACATATACCATTTTTAACAGGCATTTCCATTACCCTAAAAAGAAATATTCCCCCCTGATTGGGATGGACGGTTACCTGGGGATTGAATACCAGTTTCCGGGGATCCCGGTACAGGTCGGCCTTGATTATAAACCCTTTATCGAGATGTCACTGTATCAATATTTCCGGATGAGTGTATGGGATGTCGCATTTACTTTGAAGTATACATTTTAAACAAGATAATCATGAAAAAGATCATTACCCTTTTATGTGTTGCACTGACGGTGCTACTTCTTTATTCTCAGGAAGATAACGGAGAATTCAAAACCCTTTTCGGTGACAAACATATATCGCATGGCGGATATGGCGCACTGGATATCAGGTACTCAAGCATTGATGGCAAAGATGCCTTCCTCATGGGGGGACGTGGCGCCTGGGTGATCAACCATGGATTTGCCCTGGGATTTGGCGGAATGGGATTCATGAATGATTACCATTACAACCCCGATATTGCAGGTGGGAGGAATGTTAACCTTGTTGGGGGATATGGAGGATTGCTCCTGGAACCTATCCTGTTTCCGAAATTCCCGGTCCACGTTTCCATACCCGTCCTGATAGGCGCAGGCGGGATTGCCTATGCCACGAATTACAATCCATATGACTGGCATGAATCACATTACTTCGTGGAGGAAGCCACCGGCTATTTTGTGCTGGAACCCGGGATCGAACTGGAATTCAATATCGTCAGGTTCTTCCGCCTGGCCATCGGCGGATATTACCGTTATACTTCCAATATCAGGCTGTATGATACACCCGAAGATGTCCTGC
>JAZGGT010000578.1:0-2601 GCA_036480555.1 Bacteroidales bacterium
AGATGTCTTCCTTATGACCAAGAGTTTTTCCAGAACAGGAGAAAAAGCCCGCAAGGACCTTGAGGCGTCCCTGTCAGCCTTGAAGACCGATCACCTTGATCTCTGGCAGATGCATACTGTATTTACAAAAGAGGATGTTGACCAGCGGTTGAATGATGGCGTACTGGATGTATTCCTGGAGGCCAAGGCGAAAGGCAAAACCCGGTACATCGGTTATACCGGGCATGCCAGCCCCCATGTTAACCTTTATATGCTGGAGGAGCTGAAAAAGCGTGGACTGGAACTTGATACCTGCCAGATGCCCTTGAATGTATGTGATCCCAGTTTTGAATCATTTCAGAACGTGGTCCTGCCTCTACTGCTGGAGAGGGAGTACGGTGTGATTGCCATGAAGACCATGGCAGGCGGCAGCATGATGGGGAAAAGGATAGATACGACACCCAAGGAAATTGCTACAGAGGACATTCCCAATATGGTTGGGGATACCGGAATCACGTTTGCAGAGCTTCATCAGTATGTTTATACACTACCCGTCTCATCCCTGGTCAGCGGATGCCTTACCCTGGAAGAGCTTGAGCATAATGTAGGTGTACTTCAACAACTGAAAAAGCTCTCGGAAGATGATATGGACCGGCTGGTCAAAATGGCCAAGCCATATGCCGGGTTGATCGTCGAGAATTACAAGCGCCTGCTTGGCTGAAATATTAACCACCAGAAGCGAATAGATTTATGATGACAAACAAAGTAATTACATTCGGGGAGATCATGCTGCGCCTGGCCCCTCCTGGGAACCTTCGTTTCAACCAGGCCACCACGCTTACGGCAACTTTTGGCGGAGGAGAGGCCAATGTGGCGGTTTCACTGGCAAATTACGGTGTAGCCGTTGAGTTCGTGACGAGATTGCCTGAGAATGACATTGCCAGGTCTTGCCTGATGAATCTGCGACAGTATGGGGTCGGGACAGACAGCATTGTTTTCGGAGGAGAAAGGATGGGAATTTATTTTCTGGAGGCAGGAGCCGTGAGCCGGGGAAGCAAGGTCATTTATGACAGGGCCAATTCCGCCATCGCTGCCATTGAAAGAGAAATGATTGACTGGGAAAAGGTGTTTGAAGGAGCCACCTGGATTCACTGGACAGGCATAACCCCCGCCATATCACAGGGAGCTGCTGACGTCTGCCTGGAAGCTATCCAGACTGCCAATCAAAAAGGGATTACTGTTTCCTGTGACCTTAATTATCGCAAGAATCTCTGGAAATATGGAAAAACCGCCGGGGAGGTCATGCCGGACCTGGTTGCTTGCACTGATATTATCCTGGGAAATGAGGAAGATGCTGAAAAGGTACTCGGTATCAGTCCCGAGGGAGTAGATGTGACCGGCGGACATGTGGATGGTGCGGCATATGAGTCTGTATCGAAACAGATCATGGCAAGATTTCCCAGGTGTAAGAAGGTAATTACCACCCTGCGTGGTTCCATCAGCGCCAACCATAATACATGGTCAGGTGTGTTATGGGATGGTGAGAAATTATATTCGACCAATACTTATCAGATCACCCACATTGTTGATCGTGTTGGCGGCGGTGATTCATTCATGGGCGGATTGATCTATGGATTGCTTACCTGGCCCGGCGATGATCAGCAGGCAGTGGATTTTGCCGTGGCAGCTTCCTGCCTGAAGCACACCGTCTACGGTGATTTCAACCAGGTAAGCGTTGAAGAGGTACTGAAACTGATGGAAGGCGATGCTTCCGGCCGTGTCGCAAGATAGGCAGGATCAATCAACCCATCGACCTGTACACATCCCGGCTGGCTGCATTAAAACTTACCGAACTTCAGTGTAATACCCCCTGAGAATCCACGCAGGACATCTTCGGGTGTATCATACAGCCTGATATTGGAAGTATAACGGTAATAACCGCCGATGGCCAGGCGGAAGAACCTGACGATATTTAATTCCAGTTCGATCCCGGGTTCCAGCACAAAATAGCCGGTGGCTTCCTCCACAAAGTAATGTGATTCATGCCAGTTATATGGATTGTAATTCGTGGCATAGGCAATCCCACCCCCACCTATAAGGACAGGTATGGAAACATGGACCGGGAATTTCGGAAACAGGATGGGTTCCATGAGCAATCCTCCATATCCCCCTACAAGGTTAACATTCCTGCCTCCCGCAATATCCGGGTTAAAATGGTAATCATTCATGAATCCCATTCCGCCAAATCCAAGGGCAAATCCATGGTTGATCACCCAGGCTCCACGTCCCCCCATGAGGAAGGCATCCTTGCCATCAATGCTTGAGTACCTGATATCCAGGGCACCATATCCGCCATGCGATATATGCCTGTCACCAAAAAGGGTTTTGAATTCTCCATTCTCTTCCTGTGCATTCAGCATTGGCACAGTCAAAGCAATACAAAGTAGGGTAATGATTTTTTTCATGATTATCTTGTTTAAAATGTATATTTCAAAGTAAATGCGACATCCCATACACTCAATCGGAAATACTGGTACAGTGACATCTCGACAAAGGGTTTATAATCAAGGCCGACCTGAACCGGGATCCCCGGGAACTGGTATTCAATCCCCAGGTAACCAT
>JAZGGT010000579.1:0-3276 GCA_036480555.1 Bacteroidales bacterium
AAGATCAAGATAGGCGCTTCCCGTGATCGCAGGATAAAACATCATCAATTGATCCTTTCTCTTCCGGGCCATCCCTGTGCTGTTGGGACGGTCCTCATAGGTAGGCGGGAAATATTCCAGGACAGAACCTGCAGGCTGACTGCTACTTAGCAGATACTTTGCGGCATTCCGGGCAATTGTGAGGGCATCTTCACGGTCTTTCTCCGAAAGCTGGGCATATATGGTCATGGCCTGGACAATACTGCCGACAATCTTTGATGGATAGCAGTAAAGCCTATATTCCTGGCTGGGTGTGCTCTCCGTCTTCCACAATCGGTAATACTCCTGTTCCAGGAATGACTCCATATTCAAGGTAGCGGAGGATTTGTAATCGCTGATAGGCAGGTTATAGGGGCCATTGAATGCTGCGGCTTTGTAGAATCTCCGATCGCCAGCAACACCAATTGTGTTATTATCAGCGTCAAGGCCTTCAACCTTAAGGTAAACGATGCCTACAGGAAGTTCTTTCCAGACTGGTGATAACAGGGACCATGGATTTTCTGCTTCAAAGCTGTAAGGATTGGTATTTACATCAGAGATGGCAATGTACCGGTACTTTACAGCATTATTGACTGTGGCGAAATCGAAAGAGGGAACATTGATAAATCGTCTGGCATGCCCGTTCCAGAAAGGTGATTTTCCGGGTTCCCCTGGCCTTACGGGCAGCATAGATTCTTCAACAGCCAGGTGATGGAACCTTTTCCAATCCGCCGTATCCCAATTGCTTGCCAGTCCATATGAGTAATATCCAGGAATCTCCCCGGGGTGATTTGATTCCATCTCCGAAGTACAGCTGAAGCATAAAAGTGAAACAATAATTCCACAGGAAAAGGTGAGGAGACCAGTATTCTTATTCATCGCATCGGGAATAAAAAGAGCTTTCAAATATATCAATATTCATTGACAAAAACAGGCAGATTCTTACTCTTTTTGGAAAGATGTGGTGTGTTTCCTTATTCTAATAAAAATATCGCTTTACGAAACCTTTTTGTTTCAGTAATGGTACAGGTCCGGACGAGAACCGGTAAACCATGGGTTATTTTCCCGAATTTGCGAAACTTCTCCAGGATTAACATCTCCAATTATAAGGCCTTCCTTATCCCATATTTCAGTAATCAATTCACCTTTAGCACCAGTAATATTACTTCCTCCCTCGCATTTATCACCAACTTCATTTAATCCACAGCAACATGCGGCCGGAATAATCATGGAATTGCGGTAGGCAAGATCTTTTACTTCTGCATGTCCCCGGCTTCCCCGGTTATTCATCCAGAAAAGCATTGTACATCCAAGATTGGCATATGAACGGGTCATCTCCGGAAAATCACCATCATAACAAATCATAATACCGCTTTTATATCCTTTGACATCAAATGTAACTAGCCTGTTTCCAGGCTTGTAGAATGTGGGCTCATGACGCAGGCCTTCAGCATGCCACCAGAGATGCGTTTTGCGATAATTCTCAATGACTCCATCTGCAGATACGATAGGGGCAGAAATATAGTAATCATTTTGGTCCTTTTCAGTCAGGCCATAAATAACCAGCGCATCGGTCCCCCGGAGTAATTCCTGAAACGCCTTGCTGGTTGGACCATCTACAGGTTCAGCCAGTTCCCGGGCATTCTCTACATAAGCTACCAGGAGTTCTTCATGGAACAGGATTACATCGGCATTTTGATTTAGAGCCTCTTCCGCAAAATGTAAGGCCTTTTCCAGATTGGCACTTACCTGCCCCGGATTTCCATCCTGCTGAACAACTGCAATACGGACTTTTTCGATATCGGAAGCCCCGATCATTCCAATATTGCCTAGAGCGTATGTAGCGAGAACGCTTTTTTTAACAAAAGATCTTCTTTTCATTTTATTAATCTATATTCCAATGCAATTTATGCATTTTGGCACACTGAGTTCTTTAATTGTTAATTTTATAGTATGAAATATTATCTGATCCTTTTCATTCTATCTGCCTTTTGTATTACTTCCTGTAAAGAAACATCTGATCAGGCTAAAATATCAACAGAACCGGCAGTGTTCGAGTGGACATATGCAGCGCCGGAAAACCATGGAATGTCATCAGAAAAGCTGGATGATCTGGTAAAAGACCTGGCTGTTAGAGGAACCAAAAAGCTGCTGGTCATAAGACATGACGAAATAGTTTGCAGCTTTTTTGCCGAAGGGCACGAAGATACATTGAGGGGGCATTATACTGCTTCCCTGGCCAAAGCCATCGTTTCAGGCATGTCCTTGCTGGCGGCCATGGATGATGGTTTGATAGATCCTGATGAACCAGCCTGTAAGTATATTCCGGAATGGAAGGAAAACTACAGGAAATCCAAGATCACCATCAGGCACCTGGCCGGCCATACATCGGGGATGGAAGATGCTGAAGTATCAGCTGAGGAGGCAGATGAGATGAAAGCAAAAGGTTTGCATAATCATATGGACCTGCCAGGCTGGAAAGGCCAGTTCTGGAGACAGGAACCTGATCCGTTTTCCGTATCACGTGATAGTGCACCCATCATTAGCAGTCCCGGACAAAGATATGCTTATAGCAACCCGGGGATAGCCATGTTGAATTATGCTGTGACAGCAGCCATTAAAGACACGGAGCAGAAGGATATCCGGACCTACCTGAGGGACAGGATCTACCGTCCTATTGGTATTGAAGATAAAGAGTATTCATTGGGCTATAATCAAACCTATATGATAGACGGCCTGCCCCTGGTAGGAGGCTGGGGGGGAGGAGGTTTTACGGCCAATGCCGTGGCCCGGATTGGGCGTTTAATGTTGCGAAAGGGGAACTGGCAGGGAAAGCAGTTGATTCACTCATCCCTTGTTAAGGAGGCTGTCAGGTTTGAACAGGCAAACAATTGGAAATTTGAGTACGATAAACAGGGCAGTATGAATCCTTTCCTGGAAACCACCCTTGGCTGGTACAGCAACCATACCGGCATATGGAAATTCTTGCCCAGAGATGCATTTGCTGGTGCCGGGGCACAAAACCAGCTGCTGCTGGTCGTGCCTAGCCTGGATCTCATCGTTGTCCGGTTTGGAGACCAGTTGTATGGCGGTTCCAAGGGAGACAGTGCCAGTCTTGGCATAGAGAGATTTCTTTTTAATCCGGTTATTGAGGCCATTGAAGAGGCACCCTATCCCCATAGCGACCTGGTTAGTACTGTGGAATTTGCCCCTGGGGAGACCGTATTAAGGCTGGCATATGGAAGTGATAACTGGCCG
>JAZGGT010000580.1:0-5693 GCA_036480555.1 Bacteroidales bacterium
TTTGATGAGATATGGAAAAGGTTCCATGCCCGGCTCAGGTTCAATCCATCCAGGTGGACGATCTTGGGATCAGAACGGTCGGTTACCCTGGCCGGTGATAGCTGGAATCGTTCCGGCTCCAGGATGCCTGGCAGGAATTCCTTGAACCAGGCTCTGAATTCACGTTCGTCCAGGATGCGTGACATCAGGTCGGCTTCCATCAGGCAGGGTGAAATAAAATCAAACCCACCTGGTTCCCAGTCCACCGGACACCCCCTGTCACCAAGATAAAAATCACGGGATCTTTGCTCAATCATTTCCCTGAGCTGGTTATGGTTGGTATGGTGGGCATAATCCCAGGCAAATGCCAGTCCGAATGCCGTATTGGTATGTTCCCCGACACGAATGGGATAAGGCAGTTTCTCCAGGAATTCCAAATATTTCCCGACAAGTGAATCTGCAAGTGGTTTCAGGTTCTGGTACAGTTCCTTTCCCTGTGAATCATCCCAGGTTGCCATTTCAAGGGCCAGTTTCAGAAGCCAGGCCCATCCGTAGGTCCGTTCAAAAGTTTTATTCCCTTCCGAATAAAAGAAAACAGTTTCCTTCTCCATGTTATCTGCACTAAGATTTTGGGAGAGTTTTTCCCTGATCTCCTCCCCTTCCGGCAGATCCGGAAAAGCCTTCAATAATTTTACCAGGGTCCAGTGCCCGTGTACCGAGCTGTGCCAGTCAAAGCAACCGTAAAACGCAGGGTGCTGGTCCCTTGGTGGCACCACATCCCTATCGCTCATGAGTACATGTCCCGGTTTATAAGGATAGGCTTGCTGAATACAATGCAGGGCAGGTTGGGATAGTTCAGAGGCCTGAATCATGGTAAGTTCAGTTCCAATGGAAGGAATGTCCGGTCCGCTGCATTGAGACACAAATAATGTCATCAAAAATAAAATCAATACATCCCGGATGAAATTCCAGGAAGTCCGGACTGTCTTAAGACTCATTTTGCAGTTATTTTTGGAATTCTAACTGCAAATTACCGAATTATTTTCTGATCACCAGTTTTTTAGAGTATCTGTTTGCACCGTCGGAGATCTGGATCAGGTACAGTCCCGGACTCAGATCATCCAGGTAGACCTGCGTTTGGTCCACCGGCGGCAGGAGTCTTTCCAGTTGCAGCAGTTGTCCTGTAACCGAGTATATCCTGAAATTATATTCTGTATCATTTCCCGGTATCGTAATGAAGATCCTGTCTGAAGCCGGGTTAGGATACATCAGTATATCCTCCGGTGAGATATCACCCCCGCCGGTCGTTCCGGTCACATCAAACTTGAGATTCTCATAATAGACCAGGGAATCCCACCAGGGATCTGCACATATATCGTACAGGTAATAATCCAGTGTATAGGAGTCAGCACTCAGGAAACCAAGTGAAAGGGTATCCAGTCCACAGGGCGCCATGCTGCAACTATTATAATATGCCTGCAGGATGATATGCCTGTCCACCAGGTCTATCCAGGTATTGATATAGCATATCCCGTGTGTAAGGATCTTAACCTCCTGACCGGCAACAGGTACCTCAGGAATTAGTTCAAGGTAGTACGGGGGAGGTACCGTATCCTGTACAAAAAACTTGATGATCTCGGAAACTGATGGCAGTTTCTTATCTGTGACTGACAATTCATAGTTTACCTCATGGTAGCCCTTCTTTAGCCTGCCAAGATCAAATGTATCTGAAGAATGGCAGATGAAGGTCAGCATCCCCATATCATGCATGGCAAAAATACGGATACCATTGGTGTCATGTACGATTTTTTTCTCTGCCAGTCCGCATCCGCCTGAGCTGAACGTTGTATGACTGACAATTATTACATCATCTTCTATGGTTGGCTTTGCGGGGATAAGTTCCAGATAATCTATACTGAATAATCCATGGATTGTATCGGGGGGCTCTGTTGGCAGGGAATCGGCGATCACCATCATCTTCAACTTCTTTTCATCCGGATCCAGCAGCCAGATATTTGTCCCGTCCCAGGCCAGGTCGGTGGCCGCGAAATCAAATTCCATCCTCCTTGACGGGTCCTCCTCACTCAAAGAATCATAGACATCCACCGGCAGGATCATCTGCCCGGTGCCATCTCCTTCCTTATACCTTACAGCCCATAATTCATTTTTGATCACTTCCATTCCAGCCGGATGCGCACAACAGATCTCATCAAAGCTCCTGTCCCAGTTGATACGGACCATACCCGGACCCCATCCTCCGGCATGAGATACCAGATAACTGGAGTCAAACCAGGCCAGTCCCATCATAAAGCGCTTGCTTATCTCAGGCACATTATAATAAGGGATCATAACAGAGTCAAGCACTGTGCCATCTGCCGGATCCAGTTTAAAAGCCTGGGTCTTAGGAAGGCTATGGTGTGGATACGCGATTATGTCCCATGCATCACTCAGGACCCAAAGGTACTTACCTTCAAATGTGATCCCGGTAATATGCTTCCGGGGAGCTTTGATCTTGAACAGGTCCTCATTCCACTTATGAAGACGGATAATATCTCCATTTTCCGAATCGGTTATCCAGAAATGTTCACCATGGAAAGTGACCCCGTATGGTTTTTCTGCAGGGATAGTGATTTCCATCTCAGACTTTAGCAGATATGCCTGTGCCTGTAGGCTGAATCCTAGGAGCAGTGAAAGAAAAATAATGATTACGGTTTTCATGGCAGGACAAAGTTAAGGTATATATTATGATGATGCCATGATCCGGGCATTGGTTGCGTGTATGCTTATTATCTTATATCTTTCCGCAATCTGAAAAAACCGGTAAAAGTATGCGCAACTTATTATCACCCCTGTTCAAATTCATTGCCCTCCTCAGTATCATTGCCCTTTTTTGCTTTACCTGGTCCTGCCAGTCCGGTTCACGGGGGGAAAACTGGACCCATTTCCGGGGAAGTAATCTGGATGGTATATCACTCGATAAATCTGCCCCTTTAACTTGGACAGAAACAGAAAATATCACATGGAAATCAGCTATGGAAGGCAGGGGATGGTCCTCTCCTGTCGTTTACAGAGACCAGATCTGGTATACAACGGCCACACGGGACGGAAAGGAGATGTTCGCCGTATGCACGGATTTCAATACGGGTCAAAACCTATTCAACATCAATGTTTTCCAGCCTGACACCATATACAGAAAACATGCCATCAACTCCTATGCAACCCCTACTCCCTGCATTGAAAAAGACTATGTATATGTTCATTATGGACGGTATGGGACTGCCTGCCTTTCCACAGAAACCGGAATAGTTATTTGGAGCCGTACGGATTTACAATGTGAACATATCCAGGGACCCGCATCATCGCCCATATTGTATAAAGATATGCTGATCCTTCATTTGGAAGGGACTGATGTTCAGTACATAATAGCGCTTGACAAGTCCAGTGGTGAGACTGTCTGGAAGACGGACCGGCCGAAGGAATGCTACGACCCCCTGGAATGGATAGGCAAGAAAGCCTATACTACTCCCCTTGTCGTTGAAGTCAATGGAAAAGACCTGCTGATTTCAAACGGGGCAGCCGTCTGCATCGCCTATGATCCCGAAACCGGAAAAGAGATTTGGCGCATAGTACAGGGTGAGGATTCCACCATTGCCATGCCCTCGGAAGAAGATGGCATCATCTATTTTTATACCAGTTTTGTGACCCCACCCGGTGGTGACCAATATGCCGAACTTCTGGCGGTTGATCCGGATGGAAAAGGAGACATTGCGGCTTCCAATATTCTCTGGAGAGTCAGGTTCCCTGTTTTGCAACTACTTACCCCTCTTGTGAAAGATGGTCTGATTTACACTGTCGATTCGAAGGGAATCCTGCTTTGCATGGATACAAAAACTGGGGAAACTGTCTGGTCGGAAAAACTGAAAGAGAAATACCATTCTTCTCCTGTCTATATTGCCGGTCATATCTATTTTAACTCGAACCGGGGTGAAACATTGGTCATCAAGGAGGGCAGGGAGCTTGAGATTGTGGCCCGAAACCAACTTGATGGAGAGATCTGGGCAACTCCTGCCGTTGTAGACGGAGCCATCCTGATGCGCACGAGTAAATATCTCTACAAGATCCGGCAGGCATTTTAACATATATTTACCAAAATAATGAATTGTATTAATATATTGTTTCAGGAATATGTTATATATTGCTGATCAATAATGTGTTAACTTAAAACCAAAACCATGAAAGAACTTAAAATTAATCACCTTGCCGTACTGGTGGCCATTATTTTACAATTTGTCCTTGGCTTTCTCTGGTACACTCCCCTTTTCGGAGAAGCCTGGATGGGAATGGTAGGACTTGATATGGCCACCATTGAAGCTGATCCTCCAGGCGCAGAAGAATGGATTACCAATATAGTTTCTGCGGTAGTCTCCATGTACGTATTGGCCTGGCTTTTTACCAGGATCAATGTAACCTCACTGGTACAGGGTCTTCTTATCGGATTGCTCATTGGATTCTCATTTGTATTGCTCTCCATCATGACCAGCGGCATGTTCGCCAAGGATCCTTACGGCCTTGCCTGGATCACAGGAGGATTTACTACTGCAGGATTGGCAGTTGGCGGGGCGGTCCTGGGCGCCTGGAAAAAATACAAGACCTGACAATCCGGATAGTACCTGTTGCACAAAATCATCATGAAAAACCTTGCATGAAAATGCAGGGTTTTTTCTTTAGCCCGGCCCAAAAATTGCATAAATTTAGAGCTTGTTTTAATAGCAATTTCTTTATACAATCAATATGATCAAATTAAAAAGAAGGGCCATGTTGAAAACCCTCGGTGGATTTTCCATCGGAGGATTGATACCGGTATTTGCGGAGAGTCCCAGAAACCATATAACTGGAAATAAAGCCAAAAATATTGAAACCGACGTACTTGTCATCGGTGGCGGGACAGCAGGTGTGGTGGCTGCCATACAAGCAGCTCGTGCAGGGTGTTCAACCATCATTGTTGAAAATGGGAGCCAGCTTGGAGGAACCATGACCACGGGCGGTGTTTCTTTCCCTGGATTATTCTATGCCTGGGGCAAACAGGTCATTGGTGGCATTGGCTGGGATCTTGTCAGGGAGACAGTCAGGATGAATGACGATGAATTGCCCGATTTTTCCATCCCCTTTGGCACCAACCATCCCAAACACCATGTCAGGATCAATGGCTACGTGTATGCACTCCTGGCAGAAGAAAAATGCCAGAAGGAAGGGGTGACACTTCGCTATTATGAAACGCCCGTCAGTATTCTGCCTTCAAAGAATGGTTGGGAGGTCGAAACCATTGGTAAAGGAACCCATGCCAGGATCTTCTGTAAACAGCTGATCGACTGCACAGGAAATGCCTTTGCCGCCTCGATGGCTGGCTTTAAATTACTCAGGGAGGAGGAGACTCAGCCGGGTTCTCTCATGTTCCGGCTCGAAGGCTATGATCTTGAATCTCTCGATCTGAACCGCATTCAGGAACAATATGACCGGGCTCTTCAATCAGGGGAACTGAAACAAGGGGATGCCTCCATCGGGATCAAACATATGCTCATCAAGCGGGGAGACAATGCCCAGCATATTTTCGGGGCCGATTCATCCACCTCCGAACGCCATTCATTGACCAATATAGAGGGCAGGGCCTCATTGCTCAGGATGTTGAGATTCCTACGGAACATGCCCGGATGCGA
>JAZGGT010000581.1:0-3865 GCA_036480555.1 Bacteroidales bacterium
AATTTTATGTTAAGCCAGGGTTAAAAAAAAAGGAGGCAATCGGCCTCCTTTCAGTGAATGAGTTACCTGTGTCACTGCCTGCATCTGACACTCGTTTTTTCATTTATCCAGCATCCTACGGTATAGGACTGGCCGTTCTCAAATCCATAAAAAAATGCATCTTCTACATTTGGGAAATAGGCTGAATATTTGGCAATTAATTCGTTTGCTTCGGCACTGACTTCAGCATCTGCCGATTTTGCCTGCCGAAATTTGTCCACCGCTGCCCAGAATACTGTGATCTTTTCAAAATCATTTTCCCCGCAATTGTCACTGCTTGAGGCATATAGGCTTCCGATCAGGATATAAGGATCCCCCCAGCCGGGCTTACTCTCAATGGCTTTCCTGGCATTCGATCGTGCGTTGGTAAGATCATCATATTTACTGAAAAGTATCAGTCCCAATTCATAATGATACTTTGCTTTATGTTCAGCATCAGCATCACCATTAATAGCCTCTTCATAATATGCAATGGACTTGTCATAATCCTCTTGTTTGAAAAAGAGTTTTGCCAGGTTATACGCGGCCATGGATGAAGGCTCAATTTTATAAAGATTTTCTGAAGATCTGGCAAAAAGTTCATTTTCCTCGCAATCCTGGTCAGCCAGCAGGCTTGTGATCTTTTTTAATAATTCAGGGTCCTCAGGAGTCTGCTCAAATTTTGGCGTGAAAATCTCGACAAGAGTTTCACAATCCGCTGCCCCGCTGTTGGCAAATATGATCTCGATATTCTTTAAAGCAGTCTCCGCTCTGCTTAAGTTCTTACCGGCCTTTATGCGGGCATTCAATATTTCTGTCGAGAACAGGTAGTTATCTATCAGTTCTCTGCCATCCATCTCATCATTTTTGAAGAGGACATTGGATGTTTGCATCAATGCCATCATTACTGCATCTTCAGTTTTTCCCTTTCTTAGATCTGCAGACTCTTTCAGGTATTCATAAGCACGCTGGACCTGTGAATTATCATTCCTGAGCAGGTCCAGTCCCTTTCTTCCCAGCACCAGACCCTCCTGTCCGAAATACTCAATCCGTCTGTCGTAGATCAACATCAATGTATCAAGTGCCGTGGCTTTCTGTGCTGGATCCTGCTGCTTGGCCACCCTGGTACGGTAAATCTTGATGCCATACAGGTAAATGTTCTTACTGGAGGCCGGACATTCGTTAAAAACTATCTGCCATGAGGGAAAAGCATGATCCAGCAGGTCAATTTTCATAAATTCGCTCATGGTGGAAAGGTTGTTGGCACAATTCATTCTTGAAGCGCTGTCTGTCCCGTACTTAGGGTTATTCTGTATATTGGCAGGCTGCGCCCTGGTAATGTACAAGCCAAGACTGACTGTAAACAGTGTAAACAAAATAATTTTCTTCATAATAATACTCTTATCGTGTTGATTTTGGATATGTTGACGAAAATAGTAAAATTAAAGCTTTATAATAACAGTATATGCAAAAATCAACCCAAAAATTTAAAATCTATATTTCATTGACTATTTGTCTATTCCGTGACGATGTCACTGCCGATTAAGTTTCAATTTATCATATTAATTTTTTACTTTTATAGATTGTGGCAGTGTAAAGATAAGGGCTCCGAGGGTGCGAAGATAATAATGAACCAAATTTCAATCCTATGAAAACAGTTAAGACCATTGTTATCATTCTTCTGATTCTATGTCTTATTCCTATTGCAAGCTGGTTGATCTGGAATATCAAACAGAGCAAACCAATCAACATCCTGGTATTAAATAAAACGGTCCTCGGACTTGAAAGAAAGGAGCATAGAGCCATTTTCTGGTTGCTTCTGAATGATAAATTTGTTAAAGATGACAATAAGGTTTACCGGATGGAAAAAGACTACTATGGTTTTCATCCTGTTAAGCCCTTAAAATCAAGGAAATACGAAGTTAAGAGGATCAAGCTTGAAGAGATAAATGACCTTGTGTCTCATTTTGATATGGCTTACTATTCCGATACTTATGGTGTATTTTTTAATGAATGGTACAGGAGACAGTCCGGCCAGGGCAAGGGTACTTTGATTGAAGGGGGATTGAATAATAATGATTACCTGTTTATCAAGGGATTGCATGATCAGGGCAAGCTATTGATCGCCGAATACAATTTTATTGCCCCGCCAACCATACAGCTGGTCAGAAAAAAAGCAGAGGAACTGCTGGGTATTAAGTGGACGAACTGGACGGGCAGGTATGTCAATGAACTTGATCCAACCAGGACCAAAGACCTGCCAGATTGGATTGTAGCTATCTACAAAAAAAGAAACGATGGGGAGTGGCCTTTTACAGGGGCAGGGATTGTCCTGGTGAATGAACCGGCACAGCAGGTAACTGTGCTGCAGGCAGATAAACACCTGGAAGATGGCGTTCCTGAGATCCAGACAACGGAATATGGCCTGGAATCCTATCATCTGCCCGAATCCGTGCATTATCCCTATCGCTTCGATATAATGGATGAGCAATCAAATAAGGTAATCGCAGAATACAAACTTCATGTTAATATTGAAGGCAAGGCAGTGCTGGATAAATTTGATCTTCCATCAAGATTTCCTGCTGTTTTGGAATCGAATACCGGATCACCTTTCCTTTACATGGCAGGAGATTATTCAGATTATCCTGTCCGCATGTGGACAGCTAAATTACAGGGGATCAGAACTTTCGAAAAGTTATTTTACACAAATAAAGAGAATAGTACCTCGAAATTCTACTGGACATATTATGTGCCGCTTCTCTCACAGGTACTTAACAATTACCAGACCAGCCTGACCAAGTAGATTCATTAAATGGAACTAAAACTTGCCCTTATCCAGCCGGATATCATATGGGAGGATATTGATGCCAATCTTAATGCCTTATCTAAAAAACTGGAAGGGATTACAGATAATGTGGATGCTGTCATCCTGCCTGAATTATTTGCTACAGGATTCACGATGAGAAGCAGGGAACTGGCTGAAGGTATGGATGGAAAGTCCATATCCTGGATGCATATGAGCTCGGACAGATACAACTGTGTCATCGCCGGAAGTTTGATCATCGGTCATCAAGACACATATTTTAACCGCTTTATCTGGATGGAACCCGGGGGCAGGATTACTACATACGATAAGAGACACCTTTTCAGCATCAGTGGAGAGGATGAACATTATACCCGTGGCGAATCAAACACGATCACAGAAATAAACACTTTCAGGATCAGGCCCCAGGTATGTTACGACCTGCGATTTCCTGTCTGGAGCAGGAATACCGGGGCATATGATCTGCTCTTATATGTGGCCAACTGGCCTGCTGTCCGAAGAGATGTCTGGATCTCGCTCCTGAAGGCCAGAGCCATTGAAAACCAGGCATTTGTGATTGGAGTTAACAGGGTAGGAAGAGATGGTATGGGGATTGATTATTCAGGCGACAGCCTGGCCTACAATGCGAAAGGCCAAATCATTGCCTCTCTTCCTGTCAGAGAGGAGGGTACCCAGGTGGTACATTTTTCACTACAGGAACTTATGGATTTCAGGCAAAAATTCCCTGTCTGGAAAGACGCAGACAGATTTGAGATAAAGGATTAATTGGATTTGCTATGGCAATCCGGGTCTTTCGTTCTACACCGAACCTGTGCAGGCATCCACCGTTGGATTTGAGAATGTGACCGAAACAGAGATGCGAATTACGTGGACAGAAGGAACAAGCGACGCTACTTATGGCGAGACAGTCAATTCCATCGTTGTTGTCAAACAGGGCGGTATTGTCACGCAGGCTCCTGCTGACGGAAACGGTACTTACACCGCCGGGACAAGCATTTTCAACGATGGCACCGACCTGGGCGG
>JAZGGT010000582.1:0-2797 GCA_036480555.1 Bacteroidales bacterium
AAAATATGCTGGCCAACCAGAGGAGGGAAAAGATACTCGAATTACTCAGGGAAGACGGGTCTGCCAAGGTCCACAACCTGTCTAAAATTTTCAAGGTATCTGAAGTAACGATCCGTCATGATCTGGAAAAACTGGAAAAGGATGGATTCGTATCCCGTGAACATGGAGGGGCATTTCTGAAAGAAGTGGAAAGCCTGGTCCGGAGTTTTGCCCTGATTAATCAGAGCAACATGGACAAGAAAGTTGTGATTGGCAAGCATGCAGCCGGATTAATAGAGGAAGGAGATACCATCATTCTTGATTCCGGTTCTACTACAACTGAAGTTGCAAAGAACCTGGTCGGGCGAAAAAATCTAACTGTAATCACAAATGCCCTGAATATCGCCCTGATCCTTGGAGCAGAACCAGACATAGAAATTATTATGACAGGCGGCGAATTCAAACCTCCCACATTGTCACTTACCGGCCAGAAAGCAGCTGCTTTTTTTCATGATGTGCACGTTGATAAATTGTTCCTGGCAACAGCAGGCATTTCATTAAGGTCGGGACTGACATATCCCAGCCTGAGTGATATCGTTGTAAAAAAGGCTATGATCGATGTGGCAGAAACGGTTTATCTTGTTGCGGACTCCACCAAGATAGGAAAAGGGGCTTTGGCCAGCCTGGGTGCTTTGTCACTGATAGACTTTATCATTACAGATTCCGGGATCGGGAAGGATCATCTGCAGTTATTCCGGGATCATGATATCAAAATAATTACTGCACAATTATAAATACAAATTAACAGACTTATGGTACTAATCGAAAATTATCCTTTGGCGGTTTTCTTCTTTGTTATTTCCATGATTTGCTGGGGATCCTGGGCCAACATGCAAAAAGTGGCCGAAAAAAAGTGGCGCTTCGAATTGTTCTACTGGGATCTTTCCATCGGCCTCCTCCTTTTTGCCACTATCGCAGCCTTTACCCTTGGAAGCATGGGTGATTCCGGGCGTCCTTTCCTGGAAGATGTTTGCCATGCGGATTCGTCCAGTATTTTTTATGCAATGCTGGGAGGCATTGTATGGAACCTGGGAAATATTCTTCTGGTTGCCGCCATCGCAGTTGCCGGAATGTCAGTCGGGTTCCCCATCGGCGGAGGAATTGCCTGGATCCTGGGCATCGGTGTAAATTATATCCTGGTGATGCTGGATCCCGAAAAAAGCTTCGAAGGGAATCCTAATATCCTGTGGGCTGGTGTAGCCGTCATCATTGCCGCCATCTTTCTGAGCATGCTGTCCTACCGAAGGCTGGCAGCGGAAAAAAAGAAAACAACCCTTAAAGGGATACTTTTATCTGTTTTTGCAGGCTTGCTGATTGCATTTTTTTATGGACTGGTAGTAAAGTCCCTCGATAATACATATGTAGCCGGAGGAACCGGAACATTAACACCGTTTACCGGGGTATTTTTCTTCAGTGTAGGTGTATTTCTAAGTACATTCATCTTCAATCCTTTTTTCATGAGGTATCCTGTTCAGGGATCACCGGTCAAAATGAAGGAATACTGGAAGGGGAACCCAAAAACCCATTTGTCAGGGATCATAGGCGGATCAATCTGGATGCTCGGGATGGTCGTTAGTTTTATGGCTGCCGGTGCGGCAAATCCGGCCATTTCTTATGCTTTGAGTAATGCCGCCCCTGTAGTGGCAATTTTGTGGGGCGTATTGATCTGGAAAGAATTTAAAGGAGCCCCGAAAGGAACAAATACAATCCTGTTATCGATGTTTATCCTTTATATCATAGGTTTGGTGCTGATCACTGCTTCTAATGGATAATTAAATCATCTCCGGAACCACATAGGGTTTCCTGTATTCCTTGGTCAGCATGGCATTGGCCTCCTTGTCATGGATGAACTTCATGGTCTCCGGATCAAAATCCAGGGTCCTGCCAAGGCGGTAGGAAATATTTGCCAGATGGATCAATGCACATGAATAAAATCCCTCCTCAATAGGTGCATTATTGATGGATTTATCATTGGCACGAATGGCATCCACGAAATTCTGGTAATGGTTGCCCAGACCGCTGCCTGCCTGTCCCAATTCCTTATCCTTACCCATAAATGACTGCCACTTATTGACATCCTTGACCATATACCCTTCAGCTCCATAAAAGGTATTCCCAACCGTATTGGCAGAACTGGTCATGTAAGTATTTCCTGTTTCTTTGGTTTCCATATCCAGTCCGCCGCGGTCCGTGATCCAATGTCTCACCTCAAACTGCATGATCTTCTTTTTATCGCTCCCTCCTTTGTCATTGGGAAATTCGAAGGTTGCCATCAGCTGGTTGGGTGTTTCCTGGTCGTCATCAAACATGAAATGCCCGCCTATGGCCGAGATCTTCACGGGCAGTTTAACACCCAGTCCCCATCGGGCAATATCCACCTCGTGCACGCCCTGGTTGCCCATATCCCCATTGCCAAAATCCCAATGCCAGTGCCAGTTATAATGGAAGCGGTTCTGGGTAAAGGGCCTCTTGGGCGCAGGTCCCAGCCACAGGTCATAATCCACCCCCGTAGGAACAGGTTCTTCCAAGGCTTTACCGATGGTTTCCCTCCACTTGTAGCAGAATCCTTTTGCCAGGTATACCTCTCCGAGCTTGCCGCCATGAAGGTGGTCAGCCATGGATTGTGCACAGGGATTGCTCCGCTGTTCAGCCCCGTCCTGTACGATCACATCATATTTGCCGGCTGTCTTTACTAACTGCTGGCCTTCCCAGAATGTGTGGCAGCATGGCTTTTCCATCGTGACATGCTTGCCTGCCT
>JAZGGT010000583.1:0-3002 GCA_036480555.1 Bacteroidales bacterium
GGATCTGTTTTAGCACTGATTTATCTTTGGGAGCGGTACCATAAAAAACAAACCCTGCCGCCAACTCCGGATTATTCGTCAGGTATCGAAATGTTTGTGAACCTCCCCAGCAAAATCCCATCACTACAATGGTTCCATTGCAGGCAGGCAGCTCCTTCAGGTTATGGAAAACCGCATCAAGGTTCAGGGTAATTTCCTCGGGATCCAGGTTATAAATCGCTGTCCGGGCCAGGTCTGTATTTTCAAAATCACTGGTTTTCCCGACATCCGGAGCCTTTCCCGACAACATATCCGGGGCCATTACAATATATCCGACTTCAGCCACCTGGTCTGCCGCACTGCGTGCCCAGTCATTCAGTCCCCGATTCTCATGTATCAGAATTACCCCGGGTACTTTTTTACTTATCTCAGGATAAACCAGGAAAGTTTCAAGGTTCCTGCTTTCCACTTTCAGATTGACCCATTCCATATGCCTGGGAGAGTTTTCTAGGCGTTTCAGGACATGGTCCTGCGCATTGACAGTCATTATCACTGCCAGTAAAAAGAGCATTGATTTTGTTTTTTTCATGACTTAATTCTTATAATGATTTGTTAAAATTCCACGCTATACCTCCCATAATCCATCTTCCGGGCATGCTTGCACCCAGGATATCCGAATAATTCCGGTTTAACAGGTTATTCACCTGTACACTCAAAACAAGGCTGCGTTTTTGAAGATATACATCTGCCTTGAGGTTCCAGATCATGTAATCAGGCGTTAATGCCTGGTTAATCTCTCGGGCTACCTCAGCATCCCTGTTTTTATACATGGTAAGCAGCTGCAGGTTGAACAAACTCGTCCGGATGCCGATCCGGGCCTGGATAAGGTTCCTGGCATGAGCCGAAAGGTATTTTGAAACAATTGCTGAATCGCTGCGGGAAAGAAGGCCCTGATAAGACAATCCCCAGTCCACAGCTGTCTCTTTTTGCAGGATGTGATGACCTGACAGCCAAGATTCAAGTCCCCATGTATTCATCAACCCGATATTCTGCGCAAAGAAATATTCCTCTCCGGGGATCAGGTTATCTCCGCCGGGAATATCCTCCGCCGGGGTGATAATATAGTCGATCAGGTCCCGGGAGAAGCGATAGAATCCGGTCATGCCAATTTCAACATCCTGCCCCAGCCGGCGGTCAAACCCTGCATCCAGGCTCCAGGCCCTCTCTGCCACCAGGAAAGGGTTCCCCAGGTTCCTGCCCGGCGCCAGCGGACCTTCCAGTCCCGTGGAAATAAACCTCTCGGTAAAATCAGGAGACCGTATCGTCCTGCCAGCAGATCCCCTGAATATCCAGTCCCCTACCGGATAAGCCAGGTTGACCTGCGGCATCAATTCAATCCCGTAGACCTCATCATAATCCAGCCTCAGTCCACCTGAAGCTGCCAATTCTACAGGCATGACATAGGATAGCATCGTATAAATCCCAGTATGCAAGTGAGTCCTGTCTCCCCTGTCGTTGCTGACTATTCCCCGGTGATCGACCTGTACTCCGGAAGCAATACGGAGTCCGGATACAGCTTGATACAAATGGTTGGCCTGGTATTGCTGATAGCGGGTCTCATGCAGGTTGGCCGGAAAGGCCGGATTGAAGAGGAAGGAATCGGTCGTGGAAACATATGCAGCCTGTATGGTCAGGGAATTGGATGGCCCAAGTTGCCATTTTAACTGAAGCTGGTTCCACCATCTTTTTACCTGTTCACGGGACAGGTCCCAGGGACTGTTGGTATAAAAATACTGCGCATTGAACAGGCGATTGTCGTAAGCACTTCGCACAGCCAGTTGTACATTTTCCGAAAGGTCAACGGCAAGAGACAGAGAAACTGTGCCCAGCCTGAAATCTCCCCGCAGGCTGTCAGAGCCAAGTGGATGGCCTTTAGAGCCATTGTATGAGATCCCGGCTCCCAGTTTCCAATTTCCCTTTTTCAGATTGAAACCGGTATTCGACCGGATCAGCTCATACTGCCCGTACCAAGCCTCCACGCGTCCTTCAAGCCTGTCTTCCGCTTTTCCGGGCAGAAAATTTTTGGTAATGATGTTGACCACCCCGCCTACTGCATCGGATCCATATACGGTGGAAGCCGGTCCGCGGTAAACCTCTATCCTATCTATCTCAACAACAGAAACCGGTATATAGCTGTTGAAATGACCGGTCAGTGGATCATTCACACGCATTCCATCCAGCAGCACGAGCATCTGGTTGAACGTTCCCCCGCGCACCAGGATATCAGATTGTACCCCGAAAGCCCCCCTCGACTGAATCTCCATGAAAGGCAAATAACGCAGTAGTTCATCAATGGAGTTTACAGGCATTTCCTGTATGGCATCTGCCCTAATAACTGACACATGCCGCCCGGAACGTGCTTCGGAAAGCCCCAGGCGGCGCGAGACGATCTTTACTTCCCCGAGCTGAAACAGGCTGTCCTGAATCTGTGCAGATCCGGTCGCGGTCCAGATACCCAACAGGATTGTAAGGCAGGCAGGCAGAAAATACCGTCTAATATAATTCATCAATTTTTGCAGCCAGGATAAAATCATTTTCTGAAAGTCCCAGGATAGCATGTGTCCACAATTCCACTATTACAACAGAAAAAAACACATGCATGACGGGATGATGGCCTTCCTGTTCTGCCAGGTCAGCTACCTTATTGACAAATCCGATAACTTCCGGATAATCCTTGAATTTAAATGTCTTCACAATTTTCATTTCATCCTCTACCTCCCATGGTTCTTTCAAACCTTGCTGGTATTCCTGCATTTCGACAGCAGTAAGTTTAGGGACACCCCCTTCACAGGGCTTGCATTTCCTTTTTGTCAGTTCCATATCACTGTTGTATTTTCAGAAAAACAGATACAAATGTCGTAAAATTTACGAATTAATTAAAATAACTAACTTCACCATGCGTGAATAAATGGATGTTTATGACAAAGAATCTCTTATTCTTCAGCCTGATCTGCATGTTCCTG
>JAZGGT010000584.1:0-6025 GCA_036480555.1 Bacteroidales bacterium
GTGGTTCCAACGAAGTGAGTTCCCTTGGTCAATTGGGGACCTTCAGCTCTTGAACTCAATGTAAAAACACAGAGAAGGCATAAAATACTTAAAAAAGTCATTAATGTTTTCATGGTATGTAGTTTATGATTAAAATTAGTAGGATAAGTTAGTACTTTTCAACTCTAACCACAAAATTTCCTAATTTTTTTTCGTTTCGGCAGGCAATTTTTTGATATGCCTTATTGATTCCACAATTTCCTTTAGTCTATAAGGATTCCCATGTGAATATTATTTAGAAACTATTTGGTCTAAATAAATCATACCTGAATCTCTTTTATATATATATTTGATCTTCAGCAATTTTCAGATGCTAATTTAAAACCCTAAGATGAAAAAGCTTAAATTTCTTATTGTTTTGCTACTCGCAGGTATTACTACTTACGGGCAGGATTCGTACATCATGTATGAGACCATGTATATCAAGCCGAAATTCAGTAAGATCAAAGAATTTAATGAAGCCCTTGCAACACATAATAAAAAGTTCCATGCAGAAGGCCCAAATGCAGTGGCCATACAGAAAGTTGTAAATGGATCAAGGGCAGGCCAGCTGGTATGGGTGATGGGCCCCCTGACTTTTACTGATCTTGATCACAGGCCATCGGATGAAACCCATCTGGATGACTGGAACGCAGTGATGCCTTTTATTGATGAGGTTACGGAGGTGGAATACTGGCGTATGGACCCTGACCTCTCATACACCCCTGAAGGATGGAACTATACACCGAAGATCCATATCCGGTCCTGGCAGCTCAAGCATGGCAAAAGTGAAGAATTTCTTGGCATTATGAAAAAGATAGTGGAAGTATTCAGGACCAAAGAGTATGATAATTCCTGGCATGTTTACTGGAACTATTTCCAGACAGGTAACGGCAGGGATATCGCCGGCGTTTTTGGGTTCGACAAATGGGCTTTTTATGATGAAGATCCGGTATTTTTTAAAGACTTTGAGAATATCCACGGGGAAGGATCATGGGAGGAAACTTACGAGATCATGACCCAGGTAACTGTCGAAATGACCGAGGAACTGCGTGAGGTAATCCCTGAACTTAGCGGATCACCAGACTAGTAGAAACAAACCCTGTTGACATATAGCCATGGTAAATTCATTTTATCATGGCTTTTTTCTGTCATTTTGCCCGGTTTTAAGTCAGGCACGGTTTTAGCCGCCATGTGGATATGTCATTATATATACAGGACAAAGAGCCGGTAAGCCGGCCTCTTCAGGATGCAGACCATCCCGTAAATGACCAGCCACTGCTGGATGCATATTCGGAAGCCATTATTGCTTCAACCAGGATTGCCAGTCCCGCCGTTGTCAACATTAGAATCTCCAGGCCCGACCAGGGAAGGGGAAGACGGCAACAGCCGGGAGGAGGCTCGGGATTTATCATTTCGCAGGAAGGATTCATTGTGACAAATAATCATGTGGCCGAAGGGAACAGCAGGATAGAGGTCGAATTGCAGGATGGAAATATTTATGAGGCTGAAGTGACAGGCCTTGATCCACATACTGACCTGGCCGTACTGAAGATTTACACCTCGAATCTGCCGAATGTCAGTTTCCAGAATAATGCCCCGGTCCGGGTAGGGCAACTTGCAATAGCACTGGGCAATCCATATGGATTTCAATGTACGGTGACCACCGGGGTGGTCAGTGCACTTGGTCGAACCCTGAAGACAAAATCAGGCCGGTCGATTGACAATGTAATTCAAACCGATGCGGCACTGAATCCAGGCAACTCCGGTGGTCCCCTAGTAGATTCGAGAGGTTTTGTTATCGGAGTTAACACTGCCATTATTTATCCGGCACAGGGACTCTGCTTCGCCATCAGTGCAGGGACGGCAGAATATATTGCCGGCAAGCTTATCATGGAAGGGCGAATACGCCGGGCTTTTCTAGGGATTGCGGGACAAAACATGTCACTTCCCCTGCGGGTAATCCATTATAATAAGCTTGATACGGTGAGTGGTGTTAAAGTGGAACACCTGGAAAGAAGCCAGCAGTTTGATAATCATTCCATCAAAAAAGGGGATATCGTCATACAATTCAATGGTGAGCCTGTAACCGGTATTGACAGCCTGCAGAAGCTTCTTGATGAGCAAACCATAGGCAAAAAACTGGAAATGGGCATCTTAAGGAAAGGAAAAAAACAAATAATAAAGGTTATTCCGGGTGAGTTGATGGAAAACTAATCCTGGATAGAACTTCCGGCTTTTATGCTGTCTTCGATCTTCTGATGCTTGTATAATTCTGGTAGAAACTCGGATGTGTGACTGAATACACCGTCATCAGCCTGTCGAGTCTTTTCTCCAGCATTTTCCGGTTGGCTTTCAGAAGGCGATTAGATGTTTTCCTTGACTTGCCTCTGTTACGGAGCAGATCTTTGTTCAATTGCAATGCATATGCATATTTGGTGAGTGCCGTACTGAATTCATCCACCATAATCGGTGTTAACCCGTAGCGGGAGAGTTCACTGTCTGCCTGGTCCGGATCCGGTAAATATTTTTCCGTGGTTTTCAGCATCTGGCCGGCAAGGTCCAGCAGTTTTGCCTTCTTAAGTTTGTTCAATTCTTCCCTGCTGATGATCATGCTTCTGATCCCTTTTTTCAATTTCTTATCAGATACATAGACAGCCAGTATATTGGTGATTGGAAAGATTTTTCCAATCAACTGTTCTCGTTTTTCTGCAAATTCATCCTGTATGGGGTCCAGGTTCTTTTCAAGATCTGGTTGCAGATCCTTCAGCTTTTTAAGATTCTTTATGAATTCATCATAGGTTTTCCGGATTTCTGTGATTGAATGCCATTTCTCGAGCTGATCCTCCATCAGTTTGTTAATCTCCTGGAAATGGAGGATCCAGGCCATTCGCTTCTCATTTTTCATAGGTGGGATATTTAGTGGTTTTGGTCATATTCTGAACGGGCATATACTTTCCAATAGCTGGCCAGCCGATTAATGATGGCTTCTGGTTTCTCACTGTAGGCCATATCGGCCATTGGCCAGATGTTATAGAGCAACATGGATTTCTTTGCAAGACAAGCCTCCTGTAATGTCTCTTTTACCTGGGGGTCAGAGATGATTGTCAACTCGCTAAGGAATTCCTGCAACACCTCCAGGTCATGATAGACACCGAGGTTTTCTCCGATTTTTTCCAGGGTACTTGCATAGGCTTTCATCGGACCCGGGAATATGGGCTGCAAAATTTCAACCTGGTACCAGAAATACTTTAGCCTTTTCCTTAAATCATGCAGTTGGTTGGGACTAGGGTTTTCCCTGACATCCTGTAAGTATTTTTTTCCCTGACGGTACATCCTGAACAAGCCTCCTTCAAATGCCCTGAAATCGTTATGCTTTATCGGGAAGTCATATATCCTATCCCTGGCAATTTCAATTTTTCCGGCTATCTCTTTCAGCAATTGGGTGAGCACGGCTGGACCACCTGCCACCAAATTCCACTGCCTATCCAACTCCCCTTCCAATAATGCAAAGACATCAGCAGGGATGGTATTTGACAAGTCTTTCTGCAGATTCTGGATAGAGCCTGATAGCACCTCGAAATTCCTGATCTCAGACAGGTTCCGGCTGAGATCCCTGTAAAAAGTATTCTCCCTGTAATAGGAGCTGTATCCTATCTCGTCCCTGATCATCCGCAGTACGGCACGGATCCTTTTCATGCTTTTCCGGGTCTCGTGGATGGATTCATGTATCTCCTCCTGGTCCTTTTCAGACTGCATTATAATATAATGAAACTGTTCAAGGAGAATACGATGGATATTTATGCTTATGCTTTCCGTATTGGATATACTGAATCCTTTCATACATGCAGGGTATCTCTGTCAATAGATCCAGATAAAATTACGGAATATGCAGCTGATTTTCAAAATACATTAGTAGCGCGGATCTGACATCACAGGCAGTTTGGCCAGTTTCTCGACGGTGATGCTGGGAAATCCCAGTTCTTCTTCGACTTTTCCCAGGATCAGGTAGACACCGTATCCCCGGAAGGGATATTGTCTGAGTGACTTGGGAAAGTGTATAGTGTCGAAAAACTCCCCTTCGGCATCGAGGAAGGCAGCAAAATGCATCCATTCTTTTTTGACAGTCCGCACATTTTTAATGGTGACAAGATTGCCTACCATCCGTACGGTCCTGCCTGTATGTTTCATCAGGTCGCGGGCCATGATCTCCCCCCTGAACGAGGTTTTCAGGAGATCAAAGCCGGTCAGGGAAACCGGGAATTCCAGTAGTTCTATTTCATCGTAGACATCTTCCAGGGCAGATTCCTCCAGCTCGGGAAGGGTGAACTTCTTTTCGGGCAGCTGGAAAAGGGACTTTTCACGTTTCACTGTTGTGTGTTGTCCCAATTGCATATGGGCATTCCAGAGCAAAATCTTTTTCCCCTTGCCGGTGAAGCTGAAGGCACCGATGCGGATCAGGATGACCAGCTGCTCGAGCCCGATGGGCACCCGGCTGACAAAATGCTCGAGGCTTTTGTAAGGGCCCCTCAGCTCTCGTTCCTCCAGGACGGCCGATATGGTTTTTGATTCCAGGTTGGATATATGGATGAATCCCAGGTAGATATCCTTTCCCCTGATGGAGGTCTTGAGCTGGCTGCGGTTGATACAGGGCAGGTTGATGGTAGCCCCGCAGCGCCTGGCTTCATTGACATAGACCCAGGTGCGGTAAAATCCCCCGAAATTATTGATCACGGCAACCATGAACTCCAGGGGGAAATGGGACTTCAAAAAGAGGCTCTGGAAGCTTTCCACAGCATAAGAGGCGGAATGGGCCTTGGAAAAGGAGTACCCGGCGAAGGATTCTATCTGCCGCCAGACCTCTTTTGCCAGTTCCTCCGTGTAACCCCTGGCCTTGCAGTTCTCAAAATACCTGTCAGCGATCCGCTTGAATTCACCTTTGGAGCGGAACTTCCCGCTCATGGCCCTGCGCAGCACATCTGCATCGGCCAGGTCGAGTCCCGCGAAATGATGACAGATCTTGATCACATCTTCCTGGTAGACCATCACGCCATAGGTCTCCTTCAGCTGCTCCTCCATGATCGGGTGGATATACTCAAATTCACCAGGGTGATGAAAGCGCCAGATATATTCCCGCATCATGCCGGACTTGGCCACCCCGGGACGGATGATGGAACTGGCTGCCACCAGGCTGAGGTAATTGTCACAGCGGAGTTTTTTCAGGAGTCCTCTCATAGCGGGACTCTCCACATAGAAGCATCCGTTGGTTTCTCCCCGTCTCAACTGCTCACGTACCTTCGGGTCTTTCTTAAAGGCTTCCACTTCATGTACATCTATTCTTTTTCGCTGGTTGTCCAGGACGATTTCCACGCATTCCTTGATATGCCCGATGCCCCGCTGGCTGAGGATGTCAAGCTTCTCGAAACCGATCTCCTCGGCCACGTACATATCCCATTGCGTGGTCTGGAACCCTTTCGGGGGCATGTCCAGGGCCGTATAGGCGGTGATGGGTTCTTCGGAGATCAGCACGCCGCCGGCATGGATACTCCGCTGGTTGGGGAAGTCCATGATCTTATGCCCGATATACATGATCTGCTCGGTGATCTGGCTACGGTTCATCATGTCGTCGGGGTAATGTACCAGGTGGTCTATCTCCGTTTTTGGCAGTCCGTATACCTTGCCAAGCTCACGGATGATGGATCGGTCGCGGAAGGTCGAGATGGTCCCCAGCAAAGCCGTATGCTTTTCCCCGTAGCGCTTGAAGATATAGTCCAATACCTCGTCACGCTCCTTCCAGGAATAGTCGATGTCGAAGTCCGGTGGGCTCGTCCGCTTGGGATTGATGAAACGCTCGAAATACAGATCCAGCTCAATGGGGTCAACGTCCGTGATCTTCAGGCAGTAAGCCACCACCGAGTTGGCCCCGCTGCCCCGCCCAACATGGTAGAATCCCCTGGACATTGAGTAGCGTATGATATCCCAGGTGATCAGGAAATAAGCCGAGAAC
>JAZGGT010000585.1:0-2199 GCA_036480555.1 Bacteroidales bacterium
ATGATGCTGTAAAAATAGGTACCTGCATTTAAACTGGTTAAATCCAGATTGATGATATCCAAAATGGAGGAGAGCACAGATTATTCCACGACCAGTTTGATACTGTTCTGCTGTCTGCCGGATTCCAGCTTACAGAAATATACACCTTTGCTTACCGGGCTGCCCCCGTTGTCATCAAGCAACCATGTGAATTCATGTATGCCTGCCGATAGTTTTTCATTGCAGAGGGATTTTACCAATCTTCCGTTCAGGTCATAGATGTTCACCCTGGCATTTCCAGTACCCGGTAATTCGAAACTAATCTTTGCGTATTCCTTTGCTGGATTTGGATAACTTTTAAGAGTGGATTCTCCGCTCAGGTCCTTACCAGCTGAAGTACTCAATTCACTTCCCGTACCGGTGTCGTCAATGTAAAATTTTAATCCCTCAACTCTGTTTCCGAAATATAGAGGATCACGCTCTAATTCACAAATATTAAGAGCAAAGCTGTAATCTCCGAATTTATTCAGGGTCTTGACAAGGAGGGTGTTCCTCCCCTGCTTTATACTGACTATATTCTTTAAATCTCCTCTGTCCTTATCCCTGTAAGAATTGGTTGAAGTAAAAGAATAAACCTTTTCTCCATTTAAATAGACCCATATAGCTTCGTGAGTACCCAGCCAGAGCTCTGCCTCCTGATCCTGTAAGGCATCAAAGTAGGTAAATGCATAGGAGACCATGTTGGTTGCCCCTGCATAGTAACTTAACAGATCTATCCGGTCATCAAAGAAGTAAACGGGCTGTGTCCATCCATTGTCGCCTGGTATGGGTTGGATATTGGCTTCGTCAACAAAGTATTCGCCTGAAATATCGGTGCCTTCGAAGGACTGGGAAAGTATCCATGTCCGGTTCGACTGTCCGAACTTACCATCAGCAGTTTGATTTTTTTTCACCATTTTCATGGCCTGATCTATTGGAACCCCCTCGACGATAATATGATCTGGATCGTTTGTTCCCAGTCCGACTTTCTCAGCCAGTGTAATATGTGCAATATCATCCGGATTGAGTCCCAATAATTTTGCACCTACATGATCTATGGCCACCGGGTCCGCCCCTGCAAACACCGTGTTATACCTTACCCGGTTGTATTCCCTGTCAACCTTCTCGGTCTCAAGGCACATAATGGCATCTACCACCACAAAATCTATATCAGCAACATTACATAGATCTACTATGGCTTCTGTAGTCCATCTCCGATGTGCAACATTATGAATAATCCCGGTCGGGCAAAGAATGGTCCCACCCATTTTGTTATATCCATAGTAACATCCGGGAGCGGATCCAACCTGCAGCTTGAGTGCATTGGTTAATCCTGTATCATGAATTTTCAGTACGGGAACGGCGATAAATACGTCTGCCTCAACTTCTGCTTTATGTACATGATATTCTGATCCCTGCACCGCAGAGGTTCCTTCACTTCCCAAGTCAATATCAATAAGATCTTCAAGCGATTGATTGAGGTTAAGCAAGCTGAAATTAATGTCTGTGATAGCAGTATCGTTCAGCAGATCAAGATACCCGGAATTCCCCCAGACAGAGTTTGGATCTGTGGGATCGTCATTTGTTCTTGCCGTACCTTCAGCAACTATAATTTCTACATTGCCTTCAGTATAATCAGCGATATGCCTGATCAGGGCTTTAACCACTCTTACATCCGTATTCTCACCATTCCCCGAGGCGCTGTTTCCTCCAACCAGGTTTACTTTAATCATCACCTGATCTCCTGTGTCTATAATATATTCAAACCCTCCCTGCAGTTCAATGGCTTTCCCGACCATTTCTTCGATTTGTTCATAGGAAGGGTTAATTGTCCTGTCAACAGGATCCGAAAGCTCAATATAATCTGAAGTTACAATGCCTACTTTTGTCGTTGCACCGCTTAATGCGTCAAATTCAGATTCATACCGGAATGTTCCCGGTACAATATCGAGGCTTGAAACTGCCATATCCCAGCATATTGCAGTAACCGCAGCAGCAAACAGGAAATACTGTATGTAGCGTTTCTTAAGTATAATTTTATCTCTCATCCAATAAAGATACTATTAAAACATAGGAAAATTGCATATCTATACTGCACTATGTATACCTTGATTAAAACAGGTTGTAGAGCAAACCCAGTATCACAGCTCCCAGAATCCCAATGGCCAGGTACTGAATCAG
>JAZGGT010000586.1:0-9972 GCA_036480555.1 Bacteroidales bacterium
CCATGGAATATGCCTACCAGGACTGGTGTGTGGCACAGCTGGCACTTGCACTTGGCAGGACCCGGGATCACAAGCGGTTAATGATACGCTCACAGAATTACCGCAATCTCTGGGACGACTCTTTAAAGCTCATCCGGCCCAGGAACATCGACGGAAGCTGGCTGGAAGACTTTGCGCCTGTCGGGGAAGGATTCAATATGCCGGGATTTGTTGAAAGCAATGCTGCCATCTATACCAATTTTGTTCCCCATGACATGCCCGGACTCATGGAGCTCTTTGGGGGAAGGGAAGCTTACCGGGATTTCCTGACTGAAAGTTTTGAGAAAGCCTCCGCCAACAATTTTATTGCAGAGCATGCCTGGCATGGTTATTCCTGGGTGGATTACGAGAATCAGCCGGGAACCCAGATGGCCCACCTTTTCAATTATGCCGGAGCTCCCTGGTTGAGCCAGAAATGGGTAAGGGAAGTCAAGAAGAGGACATTTGGAGGGACCACTCCATATGAGGGATACAACGGGGACGAGGACCAGGGTCAGATGGGTGCCCTGGGGGTACTGATGGCCATTGGCCTGTTCTCCGTTGATGGGGGAGCCTCAGTAGAACCCACTTACGAGATTACCTCTCCTATCTTTGACCGGATCACCATCTACCTTGACCCCGAATATTATCCCGGGAAAAAATTCGTGATCACAAGCCGGAATAATTCAGCAGAAAACAGGTATATTCAATCCGCCAGGCTGAACGGCAAGCCACACACTAAGTTCTGGTTTACACATGACGAGCTCACGAGGGGAGGGAAACTGGAACTTGAACTTGGACCGGAACCCAACAGGGATTGGGGAACTGCAGAGTAGGAGTCTTTTGAGTTTAATCATATAATACATGGAAAGAAGGAACTTTGTTAAGGTTACCGGTTTGTTGACACTACCCGCTCTCGGGATCCTGCCTGTAAGCCTGTTGGCCACTGCATGCAAGAACCTCGATGGTCGAGATCCTGAAAAGGCATTTTTCATGCGGCTTGTGCATTATAATGACAAACGCATACCGGATTTGCTTGACAATCAGAACATGGACAAAGGATCAGCTTTTTTTGGTGCTGTTCCGGATAATTACCTAATATATCATCCGGGCGGTGCTGCATTCTTCATTTATCACCTTCTGTCTGGCTATCTTATCCGGGAATCCGGTTACTACGGAAATGCAGAACTGATCGGCCCCTGTATAAAAGCGGCTGAATATCTTGAAAAAGTGCAGTATGAAGACGGCACTTTTGACCTGCTTACTACCAATTTCAACTCTCCTCCTGATACTGCTTTTATCATGGAACCGGTTTGCGTAGTGCTGAGTGTCATCCGCAAAACACAGGATCCACAACTCCTTGTTCCTGGACTACATGAACTCGGGGAGATCCTTAAAAGAATCACTCTGAAGGCTGGCGAGTGCCTGGTCTCCGGGGGCATACACACACCTAACCACAGGTGGGTCGTATGCCGGGCACTTGCCAGGATCCATTCCCTGTATCCGGATGATCGTTATATCCAGCGCATTGATCAATGGTTGGCAGAGGGGATTGATATTGACCCCGATGGCCAGTATACCGAGAAGAGCACGGGAATTTATTCAATTGTAGTTGATGACAGTTTTATTGCCATGGCACGATTGCTGGATAGACCGGAATTATATGAACCCGTGCGCAAAAACCTGGAGATGAGCTGGTTTTATGTGCATCCTTCGGGGGAGATCGTGACCGGTGCCTCTGGGAGGCAGGATAGGGGGACCAGGGTCAATATTGCGGCTTATTATTTCCTTTACCGGAACATGGCCATCCGTGATGGCAATCCCCTTTTCGGGGCCGTCGCCACTTTTATTGAACAATTAAATGAACAGCGGGAGAATTTTATTCATTACCGCCTGACCAGTAAACTCCTTTCCTTTATCGATGAGCCCGAACTCAGGCAGACCCTTCCTGCCCCAGTTGCCCTGCCAGAGGTTTACGCGAAAAAATTCATTCATTCCAATGTGGTAAGGTACAGGAACGGATTGGCCAGTGCCACAGTCTTTTCCGATAACTACAATGTATTCAGCCTTCAGAAGGGGGATGCTGTACTGGATGCTGTCCGCCTCTGTGCATCCTTTTTCGGAAAGGGGCAGTTCAAAAGCGAATCCCTGGAATTCGAGGGTGATGATGTCATCCTGAAAAGTGAGATCAAGGGCAGGTACATGCAGCCACTACCGGAAGAAGAAATACCGGGGGACGGGGACTGGCACAAAATGAATGGTGATAAAAGAGAACTGACAGGCTGGAAGCATTATTCTACAACGGTCAGAGTTACCAGAAAAGATGAGGGTTTTCTTCTCAAGATTACAGCGACAGGCACCGAGCGTGTACCCATAGCCATTGAGCTGGGTTTCAGGCAGGGAGGGAAGCTGTCAGGCCTTAAGCCTGTACCCGGTATTGAAGACGCCTGGTTCCTGGCAGAAGGATACGGGGAATATAAAATGGGGGACCAGCATATCCGTTTTGGACCGGGCCAGAATGCTCACGGATGGACCCAGCTGAGGGGAGCCCAGCCAAAGTTACCCCTTCAAAGTGTTTACATCACCGGATACAGTCCATTTGAATATACACTGGAAATTAATTAAACAATCCATAAATGAATGATAAACAAATTATGAAAACTGTAAGTTGCCTGATTGTCTCCATCTTTATCCTGATCTCATCCTGTGACCGGCAGGTTGACAGGACAGCCGGATTAAAAGGATCCCGGCCGAATATCCTGATAGCCATCAGCGATGACCAGTCTTTCCCGCATTCCGGAGCATATGGTTCGGATTGGGTAAATACCCCTGCCTTCGATAAAATTGCTGAAGAGGGCATCCTGTTCATGAACTGCATTGCCCCTTCCCCCGGCTGTGCACCTTCCAGGTCTTCCTTGCTTCTCGGGCGCTATCCCTGGCAAAATGAACAGGCCGGGCAGCATCAGGAGGAATATCCCCTGAAATACGTGACATTTCCAGATGTGCTGGAGAAATCCGGTTATCATATTGGCTTCACAGGAAAGGGATGTGGCCCTTTTAACTGGAAAAAAAGCGGGCGGACCAGGAATCCTGTGGGACCGGCATATAGTGATATTCGTTACCGTGATGATTCTCCAGATGGACCACCAGCCAGTGGAATTAACAGGATTAATTATGCGGAGAACTTCAAAGCATTTTACCTGGAGAAGAATCCCGGCCAGCCTTTCTTTTTCTGGTATGGCGCAACAGAACCACACCGGGTATATGAACAAAACTCCGGGCTTCGCCTTGGAAAACAAGGGGCTGATGCAGTAGTGCCCGGTTTTCTCCCCGACACGGATACCATCCGGGGTGACCTGCTGGATTATGCCGTGGAAATCGAATGGTTTGACCTTCATCTTCAACGTATACTGAAACACCTTGAGGAGATGGGAGAACTCGAAAACACCCTGGTCATTGTGACCTCCGATAACGGGATGCCCTTTCCAAGGGCCAAGGCCAACGCATATGAATACGGCATTCACCTTCCCCTGGCCATGGCATGGCCGGAAAGTATTGTCCCCGGCCGGATCGTAGAAGATCCCGTATCCTTCGTTGACTTTGCACCCACCATTCTGGAGCTGGCAGGCGGAGATTTGGAAAAAGGCATGCTTCCTATGTCCGGTAACAGCCTCCTGAACATCCTGGCCTCCCGTAATAGTGGTGTGATCGACGGGAGCCGCACGGCAGTTTATTCTTCCAGGGAGAGGCACAGTTCTTCGCGATGGAACAACCTGGGTTACCCGCAGCGGGCCATTCGAACTGCTGATTTCCTGTATATCCTGAACATGAGACCTGAACGCTGGCCAGCTGGAGCACCGGTACGATTGGATGAGAAGGGTAATCCTGAACCCGGTGTGGCTTACCATGATATAGACGGATCACCTTCTCTGCAGTATATGTATGATCACCGGGTAGATGAACAGGTAATGCCACTTCTTGAAGCATCTACGGCAAGAAGGCCGGCAATGGAACTGTATGATATCCACAAAGATCCCTACTGTCTGGTCAATCTTGCAGAAAATGGTCGATACCAGGATATCAGGGAGGATTTACATGGAAAACTGAAAGCATACCTTATTGAAACAGAAGATCCCCGGCTGGTGGGTGAGGATCCGGACATATTCGAATCTTACAAACGCTACGCACACATCCGAAATTTTCCCAAACCGGATTGGGCAGAAGAGGGTTTCGCCGATACATCCAAAATTTCGGACAAGTGATAAAATGCTTTGCATGTACTTGATTACATAGTATTATTAATCTTTTCCCTGATCATCGTGCTGGCAGGTATGTCATTTGCCAGGTCAGGAAAAAACCTTATTTCCTTTTTTGCCGGCGGGGGATCTGTTCCCTGGGGCATCAGCGGGCTTTCCCTCTTCATGAGCTTTTTCAGTGCCGGGACCTTTGTGGTCTGGGGCTCCATTGCCTATGACCTGGGATGGGTGTCGGTGACCATACAGTGGACAATGTGTATAGGTGGGATACTGGTGGGACTGGTACTTGCACCACGGTGGAAGAAGGCAGGGATACTCACTGCCGCCGAATTCCTGACACGTAGGTTTAACCTCAAAACACAGAAATTCTATACCTGGATATTCCTGCTGGTATCGCTGTTCACCTCAGGGAATTTTCTCTACCCTGTGGCCAAAATTGTCAGTGTTTCCACCGGCTTTTCACTCTACTGGATCATTATTATCCTTGGTTTATCCATTATCCTTTATACCACGGCGGGTGGATTCTGGGCTGTACTGATCACTGATGTACTGCAGTTCATCGTGCTTTTTTCCTGCGTCCTGGTTGTAATTCCACTGACGCTTAAAATGACAGGGGGAGTGAATGGTCTTTCAGCAAAAGCCCCGGATGAATTTTTTAAATTGTTCTCAGGTGAATTCACCCCCTGGTTCATCTTTGCTTTTTTTATCTACAATACCATATTTATAGGGGGCAACTGGGCCTATGTGCAACGGTTCACGAGTGTGAAGGATGGACGGGCAGCCCGGAAAAGCGGACTGTTATTTGGCTTGCTATACCTTATCAGCCCGGTTATCTGGATGCTGCCACCCATTGCATACAGGGTGATTAATCCTGGTGTAGTGGGACTCGAATCAGAGGGTGCCTATATAATGATGTGTAAGCAGGTTTTGCCCATAGGAATGCTGGGACTGATGCTGGCTTCCATGGTTTTTGCCACGGCCAGTTCTGTGAATACAACCCTCAATATGTCTGCAGCTGTGGTGACCAATGACCTTTACAAGACCAGGTATCCAAATGCCTCAGCAAAAGAGACGATGCGGTTTGCGCGAATGATTACGGTGGTATTTGGATTGGGAGCCGTCGCTGTAGCAATGATGGTTCCGGGCATGGGTGGGATCGTGGAGGCCGTGTTGAGCGTTGGCGCCATTGCAGGGGTCCCCTTGCTGGCCCCACCCATATGGGCCTTGTTCTCGAAGAGGATCTCAGGGAAAGATATCGTCTCGGTTACCATTATTTCCCTTGTGATAAACCTGTTTTTCAAATTCATCACCCCATGGTTGTTTGACCTGAAGTTTGACCGGGCCACTGAGATGGCCGTTGGAACCATTGTGCCGATGGGCATGCTGTTGATTCTGGAGATATGGGCTGCACTTGATGGAAAGATCAGTCATCAATACATAGTTTATCTTAATAAATTGTCAGAGCATACTTCCGTACATGTTAGTACGATGGAAAAGGATTCCCGGGATGAGAATACCTATGCATTCAGGGTATTGGGATTCACGCTTCTGGTGTTAGGGCTGTTGATTGGTGGTTTGGGCATCATGGCCGGGGAAGGCAGGGTTTATGTATTGATTATCAGCATGTTGATAATTTCAGGAGGCATCTGGTTGCGCGTTCGTGCCAGCTAATCCTGCATCTATGGAAACTACGATAACAAAATGATAAACAAACAGCCAGATAGGGAAAAACGGGCCTTGAAAAATGAAGTGATCCAGGCAGACCTGGTCATCACCGGAGGCGGGATGGCAGGGACCTGTTGTGCCATCACAGCTGCCAGGGCAGGGATACAGGTGGTCCTGGTACAGGATAGGCCCGTCCTGGGGGGAAATGCTTCCAGTGAGGTCAGGTTATGGATCCTGGGTGCTACCTCCCACATGGGAAACAATAACCGCTGGGCCAGGGAGGGAGGGGTGATCGATGAGATCCTCACAGAAAACCTCTATCGTAACCGGGAAGGAAATCCATTGATATTAGACACCATCCTGCTGGAAAAAATCACCCTTGAGGAAAACATCCGTCTAATGCTCAACACAGCTGTATATGATTTAGAGAAAGATGGACCGGATAAGATCAGGAAAGTGCTGGCCTTTTGCAGCCAGAATTCAACATGTTATGAACTGAATGCACCCCTGTTCGTGGATGCATCGGGAGATGGAATTGTCGGCTTCCTTTCAGGGGCTGCCTTCCGGATGGGTGCTGAAGATCCTGGTGAATTTGGTGAAGGCCTGGCCCCTGACAGCAGTTATGGGGAACTGCTCGGACATACACTTTATTTTTATTCAAAGGATGTCGGTAAGCCCGTGAAGTACATAGCGCCTTCCTTCGCATTAAAGGAATTTGAACGCATCCCCAAGATCCGTTCTGTCAAAACAAGCGACCAGGGTGCCTACTTCTGGTGGTTGGAATATGGAGGACGCCTCGATACCATTCACCAGACAGAGGAAATAAAATGGGAACTGTGGAAGATCGTTTATGGTATCTGGGATTTTATCAAGAACTCAGGTAATTACCCGGAAGCAGAAACTTATACCCTGGAATGGGTAGGTACCATCCCGGGCAAAAGGGAAAGCCGTCGGTTTGAAGGCGATTATATATTGTCACAGTCAGATCTGGTGGAACAGATACAACATGAGGATGCAGTCGCCTTCGGAGGCTGGGCAATGGACCTGCACCCTGCCGATGGGGTGTATTCTGATAAGCCATCCTGTAACCAGTTTCATACCAAAGGAATATACCAGATCCCGTTAAGGTGCTACTACAGTAAGAATATCCGGAATCTTTTCCTGGCAGGCAGGATCATTTCCAGCACCCATGTGGCCTTCGGATCAACCAGGGTCATGGCAACATGTGCCCTCGGTGGACAGGCGGTGGGGATGGCAGCGGCGTTTTGTGCGAGAGACGGATTATTGCCCTCTGACCTGCTCCAGGGATCTTGCCTGGGCAATTTGCAGAATGCACTGAACCTGTCTGGACAGAGCATACCGCTTATTCCACTGCGGGATAAGAAGAACCTGACGGGTTCCGCCAGCGTACAGGCCAGCTCGACCTGTATTTTAAGAGAGATACCTGCGGATGGTCCCTGGCTCAATCTGGATAAAGCGGCCTGCCAGATGTTAGCCATAACAGACCAGGACCAACTTCAAATTACTGTAAAGGTGAAGGCTGCAGAACCCACCCTCTTAAAGGGTGATCTGAGAATAGCTGAAAGGCCAGGTAATTATACTCCGGACATTATCTGCGATGTGCAAGAGCATAAACTGGAAGAAGGAGAAAATGAGGTAGTTTATACATTTAACAAGGGCAGTGCAAAGGATCAGTATGCATTTATCTGTTTTCATGTTAACAAGGCAGTACAGATCAAATGCAGTAACATGAGGTATTCAGGTATTCTGAGCCTTTTCAACAAGTTTAACCGTGCCGTTTCAAATTTCGGAAAGCAGGAAGCAACGGATGGGTCGGGGATAAATTCTTTTGAATTCTGGACACCCGAAAAAAGGCCTGCAGGCCATAACATAGCTATGTCATTTTATCCGGCAGTCGAGATTGCAAGTATTGAAAATATTAGGAATGGATTTACCAGGCCGACACATGTGTCCAATGCCTGGATTGCTGATCCTACTGATTCTCTGCCCACGATCTTCTTATTTTGGCAAAAAAAGGTCAGGATAAGCCGTGTCGTTCTGTTTTTTGACCCGGACTACGATCATCCCATGGAATCTGTATTGATGGGGCATCCTGAAGACAGGGTACCATTCGTTGTAAAGGATTACAAGATAGAAGATGGGCAAGGCAGGCTTTTGCATCAGACAAAGGGTAATTACCTGGGCCGCAATGAGATCCTCCTGGCAGAACCATCGGTGACTGATAAAATCGTAATAACCCTGGATCATCCCACGGATAATTGTCCGGCTGCCCTTTTCGAAGTCTGTTGTTTTTCAGATTGATTGGATAAAACTGATGAAAATTAAATAACTTTGAATTCTTAAAATAAGTAATATGATTTTAAAAAAACTTCTTGGAATATTTACAATTACGTTAGTCATTATAATATCGATGGCGTTTATGCTTCTTCCCAATAATAGAATAGATGAATCGCTTGTTGGGCATTGGTCTTTTGATGAAAAAGAGGGCAACACAATTATTGATAATTCAACTTTTAAATCTAATGGCGAAATAAAAGGAACCCCCAAGAGAGCAGATGGAATTGTGGGGAATGGTAGTTTGGAACTTGACGGGAAGGGAGATTATATTGAAATTTTAGAAAACGGGAAAACACCTTCTCAATTAAATAAATTGAAAAAAGGCAGTATTTCAATCTGGTTTAATGCTCGTAATATCCCTGTTGGAAGTAATATCCTGCCTGTTTTTTACTATGGCAGCAAGAATGGTTGTGACAATATGAAGGATGCTTCAAATGAAGGACTTGTTATCGCATTAGCACATGGAGAAATAGATACAGAATCTCAAGGTGTTTATTTTACAATATTTAATAATCCTTGTGAGTATCCCACAATCTGTTTTGACTCCCAACCAAACGATGACGATGATGACAAACGAGGATTAATACTTGAAGGAGAATGGTATCATTTTGTTGCCGTTGTCGGTAAAAACTACAACACCGGGTATCTTAACGGAGAAGAAATTCTTTATAGGAGTTATAACTTTAGTGATGCCGGAGCCTCCCAGTTTTTTAAAGATGCTCAAAAACACGAACGATTGTGGATAGGAAAAGGATTTTGGGATTTTGGCAAGGAAACATATTTTGATGGCTTTATAGATGATTTACGAATATATGATATTCCGTTAAGTGACGAAGAAGTAAAGAAGCTATATGAAATGAAAAATGCGAATTAAAACCAGGTCCAACGGCATGCCGCTAACAATGTGCAAAACGGCAATAGCCTCCATTCATCAGCTACTGCGTTTCACTAACCATTCAGATCCATATTATGCGAGTTCTTTTTGCTGGACTATTAATATTTTTAGGTTGTGCTCCGAATGACAGTTACTCTTTGGAACATAATATGTACGAGTTCAGGCTGGATCCTGGACCTGAAGATCTGTTTGAAGAAGCGGAATTCAGGATCTGGATACCTGAGGGAGTAGAAAAACTTCGTGGCATCATAGTCCATCAGCATGGTTGCGGTAGGAACGGGATGCTGATGGCCTGGGATCATCACTGGAGGGCCCTTGCCAGGAAATGGGATTGTGCGCTTATGGGAACCCACTACAGGCAGGTGGATTCCTGTGCCAGCTGGCATAATCCCCTGAATGGCAGTGACCGGGCCTTCTATAATGCGCTGAACAACCTGGCGGAACAATCCGGGCATCCGGAACTAAACAGCGTTCCCTGGGCCCTCTGGGGTCATTCCGGGGGTGCGCGCTGGGTAAGCCACATGCTGCAACTCTATCCTGAAAGGATCATTGCTGTAGTTGCCCGTTCGGGGGGACGGCATATCAATAATCCAGCGTCGTTCAAGGTTCCCCTTTTGTTTAATTATGGACGCAGGGAGCGTCCACGGCTGAACGGACTTACATACTATCCGGTTGGAAGAAATGAGAATGCCCCCTGGTTGCTTGCACCAGACCCTGTAACCGGGCATGAATGCGGAAATTCCAGATTGCTGGCCATTCCTTTTTTTGATGTATGCTTTG
>JAZGGT010000587.1:0-2146 GCA_036480555.1 Bacteroidales bacterium
TAGAAAAGGAAATCATTCCGGAGATTGGATCGCATAAGGGTGAATTCAATGGGACCGATCAGGCTCATATTACCCAGTGTCAGTCCGAATCCGGAGAAGGCTTTCTCAAATAGCAGGATATCTTCCAACTCCCAGCTTGTAGTACCGATATTTGTCCTCAGCACAAGGTAATTTGATCTCCAGAAATTATACTGCAGGTCCAGTCCCAGAACAACAACATTCCGCCCGCTTTGTTCCATGAAATCGAGTCCCGCGAATGGAAGTAACCCCTTCCTCTGCGTTCTGTTCAGTCCCCCAAGATAAAATTGATAGATCCGCAGTGAGGAATCTGCTGTGCTAAGACCTCCATAGACCCGGGGCAGCAGGGTGAACCTATCACCAAGCCTTGCAGCCTGTTCGAATCCCATGCGCAGAAAATGGATGGAGTTTAGTTCATCGTCGTTGATGAACTTATAGAGCGTATTGAACCTTATACCGACCGTTGGGAAAAACCGGTTGTCATAGGTATCCAGGTTGATATAACCAAGCAGGTTGTAATAGTTATCTGATTGCTTGCCGGGAATAACATCACCAATATCTGGTTTCAGGGTGATCCTTTCAAACTCACCCCCAAATCCAAATGCATAGGACTTTCCGATGATGGATCGCGTATAGATAGCAGCGCCCATATCGGTATAATCAATCACTCCCCTCTTATTACCATCAGTATAAATATTCAGGTCAAAGTTTTGTCCCTGCATATCAACCACAAAGCCCGGCCTCCATCCCTTGTTTTTTTCATAACGGGCCAGGAAGTACTGGTTTTCGCCCAGTGCCGCGTTCAGGGATAATTTGGTTCCATTAAACAACACATTCCGGAAGGTAGTGTTGAGTGTGATTGATGCCTTGTAGGAAGTGTTGTAATTCAGGCCTACCATCAATTGACCGCCCCTCCTCTCTTTTACTTTTATTTTCAGCTTGACACTTGGTCCCAGGACCTCATCATACACGGGCTCCAGCTCATAGGTCACTTTTTCGAAGAAAAGGCTGCTGTATACATTATCGATAGCCTCGGAAACCTGTTGGGGGCTTACTTTCTCGAGGACATTCAGGTTAAGCTTACCGCTGAGCAATTTACCCGAAACATTTTCAATACCATCAATATGTATTTCACTGAGGAGGAAGGAGTCCAATGGTTCGAAGGAGGGTATCGCATAGGGGATGTACTCGATTTTATTCAGGGAGTCGGCAAGTAATTTGAATTGGTCAAAATATTCCCTTGCAGCACGGTCACCACGGGCTATAAGTGAATCACCCTCACTGAAACTGGTGGAACCGTACCCTGTAATATCCGGTGCAATATATATATCACACAATTTGATATTTTCTTTTGTTCTTTTATTTGAGGACAAAAAAACTGTCTGTTCCATCACCCTTAGGAAGTTGACCTCATCTTCAGCAGTGAACGGCTGTGTCCCCACATTCACCCCGATCAGGATATCAGCCCCCATATCCCGTACATGGTCTACCGGGAAATTATTAAGAACACCACCGTCAATCAGCAATCTCCCATCGATATTCACCGGTGTAAATAATGAGGGAATGGCCATGGTCGCCCTCATTGCACCGGGCAGGTATCCTTCCCGGTGTATGACTTCTTCACCGGTCGCCACATCCGCTGAAACACACAGGAATGGGATTTGAAATTGATTGAAATCCTGTATGTTATGTACATGTGAGCAGAGTTCTGCAATGGTATTTTCAATGTTTTGTCCGGATACGACCCCCTGGGGAAGTTTAACTTTTCTCTCCTGTAAGGGGAAGGTTACAATGAAACGGTCATAATCAGGTTTTTCCTCGATGGAAAGGTCCCTCCTGTGGATATCGTCTGAAAGCAACCTGTCCCAATCCAGTGATGCTACCAATACATCGAGTGAATCCGCGCTATAACCAATGGCATAAAGGGCACTGACGAGTCCCCCCATGCTGGTCCCGCCAATATAATCAATCTTTAACCCGGCCTCTTCTATCACCTTCAGTACACCCACATGGGCCATTCCCTTTGCCGCCCCACCACTGAGTATGAGTCCCACTTTAGGCCTATGACCTGGCGTATTCTGTCCACCAGCCCATTGACCAGGGAGAATGCAAATCACAGCAATGAAAA
>JAZGGT010000588.1:0-3459 GCA_036480555.1 Bacteroidales bacterium
CTGCTTTCCTGACACAGACCTTTAAATCAGGCTACCAGTGTTTCCGGACAACCTTCCCCATTGGTGACCATCATTTTAAGAATGTTGCCGCAGATGGACAAATGGGAAGTATCATGAGGGTTTACCGTGAGTGGAAATTCAGCGGGGACAGCCTCTGGCTGGCCGTCCTCTGGCCATCTGTCCGACGGGCCCTGGAATTTGCATGGAAAGGCCCGTCCCTTGATAGTAAGGAAGCTGCCTGGGTAAAAAACAAGGTGCCCTGGGACCCCTACAGGGAAGGGGTGCTCCGTGGTGACCAGCACAATACCTACGATATTAATTTCCTTGGTCCCAATATGATGACCGGCAGCCTCTACCTGGGTGCTATAAAGGCCTGTTCCGAAATGGCTGAATACCTGGGGTATAACGGACTGTCAAAGGAATACCTGGAATTATTCCAAAGGGGACGCAACAGGTATGATGAACTCCTCTGGAACGGATCCTGGTATACCCAGAAGGTTGAGGTGATTGATGGACTGACCATCCCGGCCCACCTAAAAACGGCTGAAGGCAACATCAAATACCAGTATGGTAGCGGATGCCTTGCAGACCAGTTGCTCGGACAATACCTGGCTTTTAATTCTGGAATGGATTACCTGTTGGATACGCTGAAAGTGCAAAAGAGCCTCCAATCTATTTTCGATCATAATTACATCCCCTCATTTGCTGATTTTCAGAATGTTCAGAGAGTATATGCGCTGAATGATGAAGGGGGACTGGTGATATGTACCTGGCCGGATGGAAACAGGGAGCAGATCCCCTTTCCTTATGCAGAAGAAGCCTGGACAGGCGTTGAATACCAGGTGGCTGCAACCATGATCAGGGCGGGTCTTGTTGAAGAGGGACTGGAAGTAACAAAGGCCGTTCGGGGCAGGTATGCAGGATATAACCGTAATCCATATGCAGAAATCGAATCCGGATATTATTATTCAAGAGCGTTGTCCAGCTGGGCCGTGTTACTGGCACTGTCCGGGTTTGAATATGACGGGGTCAGTAAAAGCATCAGCTTTAACCCGGTGTTCAGCCAGGAAGATTTCAGCAGCTTCTGGTCCACCGGATCCGGCTGGGGAAATTACAAACAGACGGATTTGGAGATTAAACTTGAGGTGGATTACGGCGATCTTATTCTCACCCGGTTTAGTTATGGTCAGATACATCCTGGCAGCAAACCCGGGGTCGAGGTAAATGGAAGATCAATTGAATGTACTCCGGGTCATGGAGGCAGCATTATATTTGCCCGGGTTCTGGAACTAACTGAGGGTGATGTGCTCAGACTGGTCTGGAACGAATGAAAAGAAAGTGTCAACTACTTGAACTGACCTCGGCAGATGGAGGTTATGCCCTCCAGGGCCTTTTCCTGCCGGTGACATTGTCAAGTGCATCCAGGGCGATGTTCACATCATCGATGATCTGGAAGTCATACATGCCAGCACAAATAAAATCTGCACCCTGGTTAAATGAGTAGGGGAAGGCATCCTCCGGTTTAATGGCACCTGCTGCAAGCGTTTTAAAGGCGATCCAGGGTTTTTCGAGGCCTTCCATATAACGGACGGTTTCTTCGGGATCGTAACAATACATGTTATCATGCCAGGTCGGATGCTTTGCCGACCAGTAGTTGTGGGTATGCAGTGTTTTCATCCAGAAATCATGTTCGAGTCCAAGTTCAACACATTTCTTGATGGTCTGGATCTTATGTGCGCCTATCCCAATTGGTAAGCCATTCTCCTTTACAAGGTCCATTATTTTTACCAGCTTGCCAACCTGGTTGTTCTCTATATAATAATCTGCTGACTCCCCCTGGATATAGCAGGCAGTGGCTCCCATGTCAATGGCGTACTTCACCAGGTCCATATATTTTTCAAATTCCATGGGTTTAACACCATCGGAATATTCCAGTCCTGCACAATCTGATATGAACTGGATTTCCCCGTAACCATCTTTCCAGTATTCTTCCATGATCGGCATTACTATGGGGTGAGAAAGAATGGTATTTACACCTGCTTGCTCGGCAAGCATCAGGGTCCTGAAGATCCGATCTTTCTGATGGTAGTTTAAAACAAGAGAGGAAACATAGATCAGGTCGCGGGAATGCACATATCCACTGAGCAGGTTACCTCCCAGGATCAGCTTGGAAGAAGTCATACTTCCCAATTTACCCTGGGGAAGGGTTCCTTTGAGTAAATCTGTTTCCTCGGTAAACTTTTTGCCCATCAGTCGCCTGAGACTGAGATAGTTAGATCCTGACATGACACTCTTAACATATTGCTGTGTTGGTCCCGAGGCCCCATCCACAAGGTTCTGTTCCTCCAGGCTGCTCATCCGTGTCTTGGCCAGGGCCCCGTATACAACGGCACCCAGAAAGGGAACAGTCGCCAGGTGCTTCAGTACTTCCCTTCTGCGTATTCCATTCACATCGGCCTTTGTCTCTTCGGCATCGGGTTGACCATGATCCATTTTATGCATGGACAAACTGGAACGGCTCTTTCGCAAGCCGTCGATGCCAAGGAATTTGCCTGTCGGGAAGAACATCAGCATCAGCAGGGCAAGTATCTCCAGCAGGTCCTTGCTGATAATGAAATAAGCACCCTCCCTGGCAAAACCAGGCTCAGTGAATATCGGTGGGTGGGAGATATAAAACGTAAACAGCAGGATTATCCCCGCCAGCTGTGCAATCCGTGTGAAAAGTCCCAGGAAAAGTCCCAGGCCGATCAGGATCAGGGCCCAGGTATTCACAACATTAACAATAGAAAGCATTGCTTCACTGTTTCCCATGGCCTGGAACAATCCGGCCAGGGGACCCGTGGCACTTAACAGGAACCCTTCAGCGGTCCATGATGGATCAAACAGTTTGGTGAGTCCCTCGTAAAGGAAATGCCAGCCAATGGCGATCCTGAGTATTGACAAAAATGTATAGGCGATTTTTTGCTGTTTGCCGGAGTGATCTAATGTTTTCATCATATCCAATTATTTAATCCTGAATTACTTGATTCGGTTCGGGTACCAGAGTAATTTCCGAAATTTAATCCATACTTCTGAATAATCAAACCATTATTGTAAATTGATGAAAATACCAGCCCTTTTTGTTAAGGGAATCCACTAAATTTGGTAATTCTTAGACCCAAACAGAGTTTATCACGAGTATTAAATTTTTAAATTCCAATCAAAATGAAACAGCTGTCACTTTCCCTTTTAATCCTGATGTTCCTTTTTTCCTGCACACCCTCCGGACCTGAAACCAAAAGCCTGTTTAACGGCGTTGATCTGACCGGCTGGCATGTTGATGTCCCTGCCAAAGATAGTAATCCCGACACAGCCGATGCATTTATCGTTCGTGATTCAATGCTGGTAAGTCTGGGTGATCCCAAAGGTCATTTAATAACTGATTCTGTTTATATGAATTATCGCCTGGGTGTGGAATAC
>JAZGGT010000589.1:0-5245 GCA_036480555.1 Bacteroidales bacterium
TTTGTCCATTTGTGGGTTTTTCCAGCCGCAGGTGTTTCCGGTACCACATGGCATTTTTGCGGGTAACCTTCCTGGTGACTCCGCTGAGGGTTGATTCCACACAAAATGGTACAAGTATCCTGTCATCAAAATGTCCGGGTACTTCACTGGCTGAGTCGGTCAGGGTAAAATCCCAGGCTCCGTTCAGGTTAATCCAGTTTTTACGGACCATCTGGGGACGTGGATACTCGGGGAGTACGCTGTTTGTGTCCAGTTTTTCACCCCATGGGGTAAGTATGGGAGATATTTTTGGTTCCCATTGTGCAAATGACTGAAGGGGGGTGAACAGGGCCAATAGAAGCAGGAGGGAAGTTCTGGTCATTTCAAAGGATTTTGCAGCTGAATGGATGGCCAAATATAATTGTAAAAATCAAAACAACAGGCATTTTTAGTATATTGAAGTCCCACAATGGCAGCACGCAAACTCACATATAAATATATACTGGCATATTCAGCCGGAATGGCCGGATGGTCTATCCTGATCAACATTGTCTCGGTCATGCTTATTTATATTTACATGCCTCCGAATAACGCCGGACTGAACACCCTGATCCCCACGGTTGTCTACCTCGGGATCTTTTCCATTCTTGCCCTGATTGTGGCGGGTGGCCGTTTGTTTGATGCCGTTACCGATCCATTGATCGCATGGTTGAGTGACCGTTCCGAAAACAAAAGGGGCAGGAGGGTACCCTTTATGCGGGTTGGTTGGATCCCGGCAGTTGTTTTTTGTATGGCTGTCTTTCTGCCATTAAGGTTATCCGAGAGTCATCAGAATGTTGTCTGGTTGCTGGTCACACTCACCCTTTTCTATCTTTTCCTGACCATCTATTTCATCCCTTACAATGCACTCATGCCTGAGCTGGCTCCCTCGGGCAGGGAAAAGGTAACATTATCAACATGGCTTTCCCTGGCTTATGTGAGCGGAATGGTCATTGCAGCACAGACACCTCTGATGGCTTCCTGGCTTGAGGACCTGTTCCCGCTCAATGAACGCATACATTCTTTTCAGATAGCCATCGGGATCTTATGTGTGGTGGCAGCCGTATTTCTGTATCTACCTGTTATCAGCATCAATGAACAGTCCTGTTGTCCTGGAAAACCAGCCCAGGTTTCTTTTCGTAAATCACTGGGACAAACACTCAGGAACTATAATTTCAGGCTTTTCCTGTTCGCGGATTTTTCCTATTTCCTTGCGATTGCCATTATTGCCAGCGGGATGCTGTATTACCTGAGGGTATTACTGGAACTGGAAGAGGCAATGACTAGTAAGGTACTCGGACTGATGATCATTGTTTCACTGGTTTTCTATCCCCTGGTGTTATATGTATCAAAATTTGTCCAGAAAAAGATCCTTGTATCATCAGCTTTGATATTCCTGGGAATTGTATTCCTGACCATTTTCTTTCTCGGTAAACTGCCCCTGCCCCCCAAATCCCAGATCTACATTTTTGCCCTGCTGGCTTCTCTCCCGGTGGCTATTCTCGGGATTTTGCCATATGCAGTCATTGCCGAAGTGGCACAGCTTGACAGCCTGAAAACAGGATTACGTAAAGAAGGTATGTATTTTGCAGTCAGGAATTTTTTCTACAAACTTGGCATGACTGCCGGGATCATGTTGTTTACCATACTTACTGTCTGGGGGAAGGATCCGGGTGATGATTTCGGGATCAGGCTGAATGGTCTTGTTGGTTGTGCCTTTTGTGTCCTTGCGGGACTGACATTTTTACTCTTCAAAGAAAAAAAAATCCAGCGTGAGATTAAGGAACTGATGGGGAAGGTGCCGGAGGGATATTAGTCCTCAATGTTCATTTCCATCAGCCGGCTGATTCTTTTCAGGGCTTCATCCATTGATTCATCAGGGATAATGATGTTATAGGGTCCCCAGAATTCAAAGTCGTACCCACCGAGGAGGTCTGCAAAGATATCCCCCGAATTGGTGGTTTCCCTGGGCCTGAAACGACCTGCCTGATAAGTCTGCAAATTGGTTACAGCCATTTCAGAGATTGTCCTGAACACATTACTGAATATTTTCTTCCGCTCTCTGATCCGGAATCTTACATCTGCCCTGATCATAGAAAGGTAAAACTTTTCACCGTCGGATTTATAGCTCACCTTGTATGCCGCCGAAAGTGGTCTGACTTTAATGTTTCTGGGCTTTTTTAACACCATGGCATTTGTGGCACTGGAGATAGTCTTTGGGTCCACTTCCATTTCTGTCCCCCTGAAAGCCATTGTCTCCATGTCAATATAGATACGGCCCTGGTAATGTGGAGGATCAGTGTGGGGTTTCTGATTGAACTCAATTGCATAGGTACTCCTGTCATGGACAGTGACTATATCTGCCATTTTATAGTTAAAGAGGTGAAAAAGCCCGGGATCAAGAAATTCAGGACGATGCCGGATAAAATCCAGCATGAAACTTGTCTGGAGTCCCCCTTTCAACTTGACCATTACGGTATCGATTTCTTTGAGGTCCAGGTTTTTACGTCCCTTTAACAACCTGACTTGCTCACTGCTTAGGGAATTCACGCCCGGTTTATAGATCTCAATTACAGCTTCGGATACTATGATATACGTGGTATTTTTCTGGATTGATTCCCGGTAGAATGCTGTTTCGATGACAGGATCGCTGGCATGGTTATCTTCGATCTTATCCAGTGCCTGCCTGATCAAATGTAATGGTTCCGATCTTCGGATGACTACCTCCTGTATGGGTATAATGGCCGGACTCAGGAAAATACGGTTCAGAGAATCATGCAGGTCGCTTACAGGTAATTTCCTGCTGCTATAACCCATGCAGCTTATGGAAATGGTGTCAGGCGGATCAGGTCCGGGAAGGTTGATCAGGAATGCGCCATTCATATTGGAGATGGTCCCTTCCCAGGTGGCCGGGATCCAGATTGTTGCAAATTCCAGTGGGGTATTGTCCATGCCGGAAAGTATCTGACCGGTTATTTTCCTGATTTGATCCGGATCTCTTTCCTCAATAGGGATTACCAATCCCGGTTTCTCACCGGGCAAATAAAATACAACCTGATTTCCAATAATAGTATAATTTACATCTTGTCTTTCCTCTATTACCTGTAGAATATCATCAAGTGCATGTACACCCTGCTGCCAAATGAAATCATCCTCAAGATCAAGTATTTCCGGATTGTATGAGAAATAAAGATCCGTTTTCATCTCGAGCAATTGCAAGGATCTTTCGAGGCTTAGGTTTGTATCGGGAAGGGAGACCTGCATGTTTCCGTGAGGTTCCTGGGAATGGCAGTAAATTCCGGATGACAGAAGAAATATCAAGAATAAACGCCTTGAAAAATAAGGGAGGTGTATGATCAGATAATTATTTTTTTGACCCGGGACATGCATCAGTTGCATCCGCTTCCGGAAAAGATGAAGGAGTTTTTATCCTGATCCATCTCCAGGTTGAATGCAATCTGAATTACTTTCATAACAGAATCAACGGGTTGCTGGTCGAAAGTGCCGGTAAAGAGACAATCTTCCAGTATCTCATTATTAAAACGGATATTTTTGCCATATGTTCTGTTCAGGACACCAGCCACTTCTCCCAAACGTGTCTGCCGGAAGACCAACTTCCTGGTTTTCCAGGAAATATAGTTCATGTCAATGGATTTTTCCTCTTTCAGGCGATTTTGTTCGAGCACACCCAATGTGCCGGGTTCCAGGCTCAGGACCTCATTGTCCTTACGGGCCTTATGAAACCGGACACTGCCGGATGCCACGTAGACCTCTATACGGTCCTTATCCGGGTCGGTCCTGACACTGAATGAGGTACCGGTCACTTTGATCACACCGCTGCCGGCCTCTACTATAAAGGGATGAACAGGATCACTGCTTACACTGAACCAGGCCTCGCCGGTCAGTTTGACAGATCGGATGCCAGATTCTTCCATCCTGTACTCGAATTTTGAATGCGCATTCAGATCTACTTCTGAACCATCGGGCAGCACAATACCAAATTCCTGATTGTCAGTTGTGCTGACGGCAAGTCTGACACTGCTGGAGTCCGGAGTCAGGATCAGGTAAGAAATGATGGTCAGTCCCACAAGAAGGATCACCGCCGCAGCTACCCTCATCATTTGTGGCAGCATAATTTTCCTGCTTGCACGATCGACCGGATCTGACAACAAGCCGTCATCTTCCAGTCTGTTACGGAGATTCATCCAGGCCTGGTCTGTATCTACCCGGATCTTCCCTTCTTCAGGCTCTATTGATTCCCAGTTCTTTTTTAACATATCTGTTAATTGTTTATTGTGCTATAAATATTCTTGCAGGTTTTTCCTGAAAATTTTCAGTGCCTTGCCCATATTTGCTTCGACCGTTTTGATCGAGATGGATAGCTTCTCTGCAATTTCCCTGTATTTCAATCCCTCGTACCGGCTCATCCGGAAAATCTGAGCAGGTTTTTCGGGTAATTCCTCCAGGGTTCTATTAACAACTTCCCTTATTTCTTTAACTTCAAGCAATTCCCCCGGCTCTGCAGCCGTCCCCGGATTCTGCAATGCCAGGTCGGCTTCAATGGCGCTATGCCTGCCCTTCTTCCTGATAAGCATCTTGCAATTATTGGATACCGCCTTATACAAATAGGACTTTACCGATACATGGAATTCCATGGAGGCCCTGTTGCGCCAGAGATTGTAATACAGATCCTGAACTACCTCTTCTGAGGAATCAAGGTCACGAAGGTAATGATATGCCCACTGACAAAGCTTTTCATAATATTGCCTGAACAGCCATTCGAATGCCTGTTCATCTCCATTCCGGATCCGGCTTATGACCTGTTTTTCTTTCAATATTACAATCTTCTTCTCATCTTTCTGCTCAATTTTGCGATGGCAGCTTCTATAGACTCATCCGGTTTAATGATATTGTCGACTCCCCAGAAATCAGGATCTTCAAATTGTGAGACCTGTTCTGAAAGGATATCAGACATTCTGGAGGTATGCTTATACTTGTATTTTGTGATATTCTCCCGGTCAAGGTCTGTGACAGCCATTTCTGTCATAAGGCCAAATCTCGAACTGAACAACTTCTTCTGCCATTTGCATCTGAAATTTAATTCCGATCTTACATAGGACAGATACCAGATATCTTCATATACCCTGTATTTAACCAGGTAATTTGCTGATTCAATATCCACCTTCATGGAGGCTGGTTTTTTGCGAATGAACAAGGCTGCTGCGTC
>JAZGGT010000590.1:0-3156 GCA_036480555.1 Bacteroidales bacterium
TTAACAGGTGAATCCCGATTGAGAGTCCCATTAAATAAGCTCTCAGCAGGATCCACCGGTTGGCATGCTTTTCATGGGCAACATTTTCCCATTTCAGGATGGCCCAGAAGACAATGGCTGTGAAGAAGGATGAACTGGCATAGACTTCCCCTTCCACCGCCGAGAACCAGAATGAGTCCGAAAAGGTATAGGCCATACCGCCCACAAAACCGGCTCCCAGGATGGCTACCAGTCCGGCCGGGGATGGCTGCTCAACATTCTGAACCAGCTTTCTGCCAAGATGCGTGATGGTCCAGAATAAAAAGAGGATAGTAAAGCTGCTGGCCAGTGCAGATAGTGCATTGATCATTTTTGCAGCGGTTTCGGGACCGGAGGCAAATATGGAGAAAAACCGGGCCAGGATCATAAACAGGGGAGCTCCAGGAGGGTGAGTCACTTCCAGTTTATAGGCAGTTGCAATGAACTCCCCGCAATCCCACAGGCTTGTGGTGGGCTCTATTGTCAATAAATATACGATTGTTGCGATCAGGAAGGTAAACCAGCCGGTTATATTATTCCAGAATTGAAATGTTTTCACCAGTAAACTTTTTATATTGAGAGGGTCAAATAATAACTTTGGCGAATTTAATGTTTTTTTGTTATACCGGGAATTTATATTTTCCGGGAATTTGTATGGGACGGTCAGGTACAGTAACATTAAGACTCTTTTACTCCGGAATACTGTTTTTTATAGTATTGTCGGGCCATGCCCAGTTCTATAACCAGGGAGAAGATCCGGGATACCTGAAATGGCGTCAGATCCGGACCGGTCATTTCAGGGTTATTTACCCCGAAAGCTTCGATCATGAAGCACAACGGCTTACCAATATCCTGGAATATTATTATGAGCCCAATGCCGGATACCTGGATCATAAGCCCTCACAAATACCCGTGATACTCCATACCCATTCGGTACGTTCCAATGGATTTGTATCATGGGCGCCCAAACGGATGGAGCTGGTCACTACGCCTTCCCCCCACCAGTATCCGCATGATTACCTTGAACAGCTGGCCCTTCATGAGTTCAGACATGTCGTGCAGATCGATAAATTGAGACAGGGATTCACAAAAGGGCTCTCATATATTACCGGGGAAATGGGGATAGGGGCTGTAGCCGGCATGATGCCCTTCTGGTACCTGGAAGGAGATGCAGTAGATGCTGAAACACGATTGTCACGAGCCGGCCGGGGCAGGCTGCCCTCTTTTGAAATGGAAATTAAAGCGATACTGGCAGAGGTACCCGGACTTTATTCTTATGAAAAAGCCACAATGGGCTCATACAGGGATTATGTCCCCAATCATTACAAATATGGTTATCAGATGGTTGCCCATGCGAGGAATAAATACCAGAAAGATTTCTGGGGGAAGATGGTTGATTATACGGCAAGGAATCCCTATACCATATATCCTTTTTATTTCGGCCTGAAAAAATATGCAGGCTCTTCTAAAGTGGGACTGTACCAGGAGACTTTTGACACACTTAGAGACCACTGGGCATACCGCGACAGTTTACGCAGCCTGACACAGTCAAAACAGTTGAATCAACGGAATTCAAAGCATTTTACCTCATACCGCTTTCCAGGGTATGTGAGTGACAGCCTTGTGTTTGCCGAAAAATCCGGTATTGACCAGATCAATGAATTTGTGGTGATTGACCGGGAAGGTATTGAAAAGCGCATACACAGGCCGGGATTTTATAATCCCGCCAATATCTCAGTTGGCCATGGGAAGGTTGTGTGGACCGAGATCATCCCTGATGTCCGCTGGGCGAGGAGTAACTTTTCCATCATCAAGGTATTTGATATGAAAACCGGGACAGAGAAAATGCTAAGCTCGAAAAGCCGGTATTTTGCACCCGACCTGTCACCGGATGCGAAAATGGTGGTTGCTATTGAAACTGATATGCAAAATCAATACTTCCTGGTAGTCATAGGTGAAAAAAATGGAGAAGTACTTCACAAGATCCCTTCTCCCGGGAATAACTATTTACAATTCCCTGTCTGGGCTTTGGATCAAAAGGGTATATATATGACAGCCCTGGGAACAAGCGGGAAGAAGATCATGTATTATGACCTGGCAGGATCAGCCTGGAAGACCCTTTTTGATGCCGGATCAAAAGATATTGCTGAACTGTATGCCGGAGAAGATTATTTACTTTTTCGGGGAACCTTCTCAGGGATTGATAATATTTATGCTCTGGACCTTAAAACCAATGAATGTCAGCGTGTTACATCATCCCGCTTTGGAGCTTTTATGCCCGGCCTTTCCACGAATGGCGACAGGTTAATTTATTCAGACTACACTTCGCAGGGTTTTAATGTTGTGGAATCAGCCTTTGATCCTGGCAGGTTTGTTCCACTGGGTGAGGTTATTGATGATGGCGAACAACTTTACCTGCCCTCCGCAGAAGAGGAAGTAAAAGTGCCTGAACCCTCACAGCAAATACAGAAAAATTTCGAATCCAGACCTTACAGGAAATTTACCAACCTGTTCAATTTTCACAGCTGGATACCCCTGTATTTTGACATTGATGACCCGAGCATTGAAGAAATTCCTGTATCACCGGGCGTGATGGTTTTCTCTCAGAACAGGCTGAGTACAGCAAGCACTACCCTTGGATATGAATACAGGGACAGAGACCATTTTATTCATGCGGCTTTTACCTATACAGGGTGGTACCCGGTTTTTAAACTTTCCTATGATTTCGGAGGGACTCCCTTTGTCAGTTCCCCTCCGAACGGGGTGGAAAAGCCGTCCACTGTTAGCACTGACATGAGCCTGAATCTTGAAGTTTCCCTGCCGCTGGACCTGACTACGGGCAGATGGGTAACGGGAATGCGCCCTTCTGTGGAATCGCGATACAGCAGGGCTTACTTTTATTACGATTCACAGAATGCCTATAAAAGCGGGATGACCTTCCTGGATTACCGGCTCTATGCATATAATTACCTTAAGAAAGCATACAGGGATATACTGCCACGGGCCGGACAGGTGTTTGATGTCCGTTATGTGAATACACCTTTTGATGACGAGCAGCTCGGGTCGACATTGGCCGGGACAGCGGTATTTTATTTTCCGGGCCTGTTCAGGCACCAGACCCTGAAAATCCTTGCTGCG
>JAZGGT010000591.1:0-5037 GCA_036480555.1 Bacteroidales bacterium
AACTGATGACAACACGCGCTCTGAAGCTGGGTGCTGCAGGGGCCGTCCTGGATGGATATGCAAGGGATACAAAAGGCATACTTTCATTGAAATTTCCCACTTTTTGTTATGGCAGGTATGCACAGGACCAGGGACCCAGGGGGAAGGTAATTGATTTCAGGCTGCCAATCGAAATAAAGGGTGTTGTTATCCGGCCCGGCGATATTGTCATAGGTGATATAGATGGGGTCTGCATCGTTCCCCAAAAAGATGAGGTCGACATCATCACCATGGCCATCGAAAAAGCAAGGGGCGAAAAACTGGTCAGGAAAGCCATTGAAAACGGGATGAGTGCCAGTGAGGCCTTTAAGAAATTTGGGATCATGTAGGAAGGGCACCCGTTCAATCAAACCGAGCGGTTGACCAGATCCCTTTCAATTTGCTCGAGGGACTTTCCCTTGGTCTCAATTACCCGTTTTTTGATAAAAATAAACCCAGCAATACAAACCAGTCCATACAGCCAGATGGCCCCTCCTGTACCTAATGCCCTGTTGATAAACGGGAATGTGTAAACGAGGATGAAACTGGCTGCCCAGAGGGCAAAAGTAGCCACGGCCAGGGCAGCTCCCCTGATACGATTGGGAAAGATCTCAGATAGCAGGACCCATGTGATGGGTGCCAGCGTCATGCTATAACAGGCAATGGCCAGAAGAATGATCACCAGAACTGTAACTCCTTTAAAATCAAAGTAATATAACGAACCAAGTACGGCATAAATACCTGCCAGTCCACCCGCTCCCATGAACATAAGTACCCTCCTTCCGATTTTGTCCACCGAGTAGATGGCGATAAGGCAGAATACCAGGTTGACACTCCCGGTTATAACGATATTGAACAGTGTATCTGAAACTCCATAGCCAGCTGCAGCAAAGATCTCTTCAGCATAATTGAAAATTACATTTATTCCACACCATTGCTGAAAAACAGCCAGTGTTATCCCGATTATCAGGACCCTGGAAAGGCCCGGCGACAACAAAGATCTGAAGTTTACCTTCTCCGTATCATTTTTCAGGGTGTTTTCAATTTCTGCCGCCTCCTGCATAGCATATTCCCTGCCTCCAAGGCGTGAAAGGATCTGTATTGCCTTTTCCTGTTTTTTTCGCTTTGCCAGCCACCTGGGACTTTCAGGCACGATCCACATGAGCATAAAGAATAGTGATGCTGGTACCAGCTCTGCCCAGAACATCCATCTCCATCCCCGCTGACCGTTCCATGACAGCAGAATTTCCTGTGCGGATGCACCTTCCGGAACAGGTTCCGCAATCAGCCAGTTGGCAATCTGGGCCAGCAATATTCCGATGACTATGGTTAGCTGGTTTATCGAGACAAATCCCCCGCGCATTTTAGCAGGTGTAATCTCCGCAATATACATCGGTGACAGATTGGAAGCCAGGCCGATGGCCACACCCCCGAGGATTCGATACAGGACAAAGGGCGTGAAATGATTGGAGGCACCTGTCCCCAGTGCTGATATAACAAAGACGAAAGCAGCTATAATGAGGAGCCTTTTCCTGCCATAACGGTCACTCAATAATCCTGAGAGCACAGATCCCAGAAGACATCCGGCGAGTGCACAACTCATGGCCCAACCCTGCAGCCTGGGATAATCAACAATATCGAAGAATTTCTCATAGAATGGTTTGGCCCCGCCGATAACCACCCAGTCATAGCCAAATAAAAGCCCACCCATGGCTGAGACAAGAGATATACCCAGGATGTACCGGTAGTTGATGGAGAATTTCTGGTCCATGATCGGGAATTGATACAAAATTAATCGATCCGGGATGTTTTCCAAATCCAGCCTTATGGTATATTTGAGGTTATGATTAAATACATCCTGCCATTCAGTATCCTTTTCTGCTTTGCCTCATGTAAAAGCGCATCCGAGAGAAAAGTAATAGAAGCAATGGCTTCCGGACCGGTGCCTGATTCAGTTGTCATGGCCGGGATCTATGAACAGGTTAAAACCCCGTATAAGTTTGGTGTGGTGTTGAAAGAGGAAGGCAAAAGGGTTGATTGTCCCAGCGTATTCCGATACGGAAATAAATGGTACATGACCTATATTATATTTGATGGGACAGGTTATGAATCAGCCATTGCTGAGAGCGTGGATCTGGTTCACTGGAAGAAGCTTGGTAAGATCCTTCGGTTCAGCGAGGGAAGATGGGATGACCTGCAGAAAGCCGGCTACATCGCTTTGCAGGATTTTACCTGGGGAGGTTCTTATGAAATAGAGAAGTTCAAAGGTAAATACTGGATGTCATATGTTGGTGGCAAATTGAGCGGATACGAGACCGACCCGTTATCGATAGGGATTGCCTGGACCGATGATCCATCCGAACCAGGGGAGTGGAACAAACTGGATGACCCGGTACTCTCGGCTGCACAACCAGATGCCCGCCACTTCGAACAGATGACCCTATACAAAAGTAATATCATTTGTGATCCTGAAGAGAGCATGGGCTATCCCTTCATCATGTATTATAATGCCAAGACGGAACATGGATACGAGCGGATCACGATGGCTGTTTCAAAGAATATGAAAGACTGGATCAGGTATGGCCTTGAACCGCTGATCGATAATGGAAGTGGGATTTCTGGTGACCCACAGATTACAAGAATCGGGGAAGTTTATGTCATGTTTTATTTCGGGGCCTTTTACAGGCCGAAGGCATTTGACACCTTTGCCTGTTCATATGACCTTGTGAACTGGAACAAATGGGAGGGACCAGACCTGATCTATCCCTCGGAGCCTTGGGACAGCACCTACGCCCATAAACCATGGGTGATCAAGCATGATGACATTGTTTACCATTATTACTGTGCGGTTTGGGGACCAGGGAAGGGTGATCGCCCTGGCCACATCGAAGATGATGGATCCAGCCTTTTAATGATCCATAATCCAGAACTGATTAATCAAACTTTCCATCCGGATATTGTTCTTCATACTGATCCTGCACCGGACTCCCAGATTTGCCAAACCTGGCAATTCATGATAACAGTTCATTATATTTGTATAAGGAATGGTCGTTTATACATTATTGAGATTATTGATGCCTTGAAAAGAGATTTCCTGCATATGGCCTGTATGGTAGTGTTGTCATTGTCCTGTCATGCCCAGGAAACTGCCATATCAAAATCCGGCAAGGCTTTCAGCTTTATATTCAGGGATACCATTCCGATGGAAGTGAAACTGGACTTTGATGCAGACGGACTTCCGGATTTCTACCATTGCCATGTGAATACACCTGTATGCAATGATGGTTTATGCCGGTCGCTGATACTGGATGTTTACTGGGATCTGCTGGGAAATTTTACCCGTTTTGAGGTACCGGAATTTCCTCCACTGACCAAATGGGATCACCTTGAATTCACTGCGGAGGATTACCTGAGACTGGAGGAGATCCTGGGGGATAAAAATTCTGTACTCGGAACCGTTCAGGATGTCAATGCCCTTTTTGATCCTTCCACAAAAAAAATATCAGAAAAGGTGGATGCCGTAACCGGGGCGACCCGTGAAACCATTAAAAATGCTGTGGTACCCGGAGCCGTATATAGTTCTTATACACTCTGGCATTTAGTAAATGGTGAGATCCCGTCCGGCATCCGGCAATATACTGTATCTTACCGGGGTCCGGACCTGATCAATAAATTTCTTTTATCTGATAACTACCATTATCATTATGAGGCATTGGATTACCTGGTTTCAACTGGTTATGAGGGGCATCTCCCTGAACTTGTCCAGATGTTGAATAACAGCGATCCCTTTGTTACAAGAATGGCGGTCAGTCTATTCCCTTTGACCTGGCTCGACAATGAACAATTCCAGTCAGCAGTGACATCATTGATGGATCATTTTGATTACCGGGCACAGGAAATATGGCTGGACAGGATGATGGATGTTGAGGTCAGGGGAGCGACGCTTGAACAATTGACCGGCAATCCTGAGCGGTTCAGCCAGTACCAATTGCACCAGGTCCTTGAACTTTGTGATAAAAACCGGTCCAGACTGAACAATGCCAGTGTTACCCAACTTGGACCTTTGCTGGAACATGAAAGTGTTACGATTGCTCAGGGGACTTACCAGATCCTTGAAAAACTTGCTACAGAAGACAAGAACGCCAGAAAAATACTGAGACATTATGAAAAAAGCCAGAACATATAAAATCTCCCGGTTGATGGGGATTACCAGCGCATTATTGTTATTCACTTTTGCTGGCCATGCCAGTGACCATATCCTGGTCGAAGCAGAATCATTCAATGAAAAGGGTGGCTGGGTGATCGACCAGCAGTCTTTTGATATCCTGGGATCTTCCTACCTGCTGGCGCACGGGATGGGTGTGCCCGTACCGAATGCAGTAACGGATGTCCAGGTAGAACGGGCGGGAGATTATCATGTCTGGGTCAGGACAAAAGACTGGGCCCCTTTCCCAAAGGGACCCGGGAAGTTCAACCTGGTCATTGACGGGAAGAAGGTGGACAGGGTATTCGGCTCTGACGGTTCGGAAGAATGGCGCTGGTACCAGGGAGGAAAGGTTAAACTGGACAGAGGATCAGTACGTCTGGAACTGGAGGACCTCACGGGTTTCGAAGGTAGATGTGATGCCATCCTGTTGACCCTTGATCCGGAATTCAGGCCTCCTGACAGCAAGGCATCTCTGGAATCTTTGCGTGTAGAGCTGCTCGATTTCTTGTCGAAAACGGAAGATCTTTTGCCCTTCGATGTAGTGGTGGTAGGTGGCGGGATCGCCGGGATCACTACTGCAGTTCAATCTTCCCGCCTGGGTTTAAAGGTTGCACTGATACAGAACAGGCCGGTACTGGGTGGTAATAACAGTTCGGAAATCAGGGTTCACCTGATGGGGGACCTGGACAAGAACCATTATCCCAAGCTGGGGCGCATTGTCAGGGAGCTGGACAATGGCGACCCGGAAAATGCATCGGCTGCAGCCAGTCGATTGAGACGAGCCGTTCGCTCTGCCACCAGCCTGCGTGGAA
>JAZGGT010000592.1:0-8404 GCA_036480555.1 Bacteroidales bacterium
TGCAGTTTTGAAATAACCCTTTTCCGGGGATCAAGGCTTACTCCCCCACTGCCGGGCTGGTTGACAGGTATGATCTCTCCCTTGAGAAACCTGCCTGCCGGAGTCATTTGAACTTTGATGATGGGAGCTATGCCATTGGGGCCCCTCAGGTTAAACCTCCTGTAGGTGCAAAAATTTCCAAGGCTGTAAATGATGAACCTGTCCCTGTATATTTCAATAGCCCGCGTTACATGCGGACCATGACCGAAAACAATATCTGCACCAGCGTCGATTACCCTGTGGGCAAAGGCATACACATTCCCCCGGCCGGCACCAAGGTACATTTCATTCCTACGGGTTACATGTTGATGGTCAGCTCCTTCTGCTCCGCCATGAAAAGAATCAAGGAGTATATCACAACGTTGTCTGAGCGAGTCGACCATCCAGGCTGCTGCGTCCAGGTCATCGAGACCGTAACAGCCAAGATTGGGAGCAAAGGCAATCAATCCATAGCGTATCCCATCCTTTACAACGATCACCGCGGGAGAGGTATAGGAACCTGCATAGGCTATACCATGGCTTTCAAGAACCCATTCTGTCTGCCGCTTCCCGGAGGCACCAAAATCATTGGCATGGTTATTGGCAATGCTGACCATGTCAAATCCTCCTTCTACGAGACAGTGAACATAATGGTCAGGCATCCTGAACACGAAACACTTAGTGGTATCTTTGCATTTTTTCGGGTTTCCGATATCTCCCGCAAAGGTTCCCTCCAGGTTTCCGAAGGTGATATCTGCATCCCTAAGGACAGCGTTTACATCATTTAAAAGGGGTTTACAGTCATTACCGGGCGGAAGATATATAGCAGAGGGATAATCCGTTCCCATCATGATATCTCCCACGCCAATGACAGTCAATGTATCAAAAGATACAGCAGATGAATCCGTCCGGGCCCGGGCAGGGATTATAATAAAAACACAAAACAGGAATGAGAAAGTCTTAATCATAGCTTTGCCCGGGACGCAAGGAGAGTATGATCATCCGGTCGTATTCCTCCGCGGTCAGATCTTCAAAATAATAGTTTATGGGGTTGATCTTTTTCGCGTTGAGATGGACCTCATAGTGCAGATGTGGAGCTGTTGAGAGTCCTGTGTTGCCGACATAGGCAATAACATCTCCCCGTTTCACCTTCTGACCTTTCCGGAGATTATTGAACCCTTCAAGATGGGCGTAAATTGTTTTATATCCAAAGCCATGGTCAATGACCACCTTGTTACCATATCCCCGCCTGGATCGATCCACAAGTTCAACAGTGCCATCAGCAGTTGCATATACTTCCGTCCCGGTAGGCGCTGTGAAATCCATCCCGTGATGGAATTTCCTGATCTTATAGATAGGATGTATCCGGTATCCCCAGCCGGAAGCCGTCCTGGTAAGGTCCTTATTGGAAATGGGCTGTATGGCAGGCAGTGAGGATAATTGAAGTTCCCTGTTCTTTGCCATATCAATTACCTCATCATAGGATTTGCTCTGGACATAGACCGCCTTGCTCAGCTGGTCAAGACGTCTGGCTGTTTCAATGATCTTGTCTGAATTGTCATAGCCCTCCAGGTACTCGTAACGGTTTACACCGCCAAATCCTGCATCACGCACCGAGTGTGGAATAGGATCTGCATTGAAGATGGTCCGGTAAATATTATCATCCCTTTTCTCAATATCGTCCAGCACGTTTTCAAGGTGTCCGATCTTCTGGTTCAGGATCTCAAACTGCTGATTCAGCTGGCTGTTTTCCCTTTTCAGGATCTTTTCCCTGGGAGTATCAAACAGGGATGCATAAAAAATGTTCAGCAAAATGGCAATCACGGCCAGGATAGAGAGGTATGAAACCAGGATCAGCAGCCTCTTTTTAAGGCTTGGCCTGACCTTATCATAATTTAGTGATTCAGTATTGAAGCGGTACTTTGACTTGCCCATATATTCTTGCACTTGGCTGACAAAATTAGGAAAATTATTCCTGGACAAAAAGCATTATTTATCAACCTCACCGGAAAGGCTGATAATTTCTGAATATTCTCTTGGACTAAGATCTTCTGCGTAGTAATGTTTCGGGTTTTTGGCCCGGCCATTCTCCAGGACCTCGTAATGCAGGTGCGGCCCTGTAGATCTACCTGAATCACCAAGTGTACCGATGACATTCCCACGCTTGATTTTTTGTCCCACATGAACAAGGATCTCATGCAGGTGTCCATATCTGGTAGTATATCCGAAACCATGGTCGATGACTACCTCCTTGCCGTACCCGTTCTTTGCCATTTTGGTCCGTTTTACCACCCCGTCACCCGTAGCATATACAGGTGTGCCTATTGCCGCGGCGAAATCCAGCCCGCGGTGCATTGCCCTGCATTTATAAATAGGATCTATCCTGTATCCAAACACGGAACTTATCCAGTAAAAATTCTCAAGGGAAATAGGTTGTATAGATGGTTTACGAATCATCAGATTGCTATGCCTGTCTGCCTCCAGGAGAAGATCGCGGAAGGAACGCGACTGTATATCCATCCGGATACCGGTCAGATCCGCCCGCTTGTTCAGGTCCACCATAATGGGAGAACTCTCATAACCCTGCAAACTGCTGTAACGTTCGGCACCACCAAAACCGGCCTCCCTGATCGAATGTGGTATGGGATCCAGTTCGAAAAACGAGCGGTATATATTATCGTCCCAATGCTGAATGTCAACCAGGATGGTTTCAAGTTCCTGTATCCTTTCCTCACAGGTCAGGTATCGCTCAAGGACTGTCTCTTTTGCTGCCAGCAATTTGGCTTCTTTCGGATTTGACAGATAATGATAGCTTGCATACCTGATCAGCAGGGAAAGAGAAACTGCCAATAGTGCATACAGGCCGTATCGTTTAAGCCGGACCTTCAAAGTTGGTTTATACGGCTCAAAACGATGTGATACGGGATTAAAATGAAATCGCTCTCTACTCATGCAATGCAATATTTGTCACGAAAATAATTATTCAACGAAATTCAAACAAATCTGTCTATAAAAAAACTAATTTTACAGCTGTTTGTTTTGAGCCTTAAACGCAGATCATTTAACGAAAATTATAAAGGAAGGTTACAATAAATTCATTCTATGGTTATGTCATCCAAGGAGATACGTCAGGAATTTCTTAACTATTTTTCATTGCTGAAACATAAGATTGTTCCCTCAGCCCCCATGGTAATTCAGAATGATTCTACCTTAATGTTTACCAATGCAGGCATGAATCAATTTAAGGACTTATTCCTTGGTAATGAACCCATTACGCACAGCAGGATTGCCGATACACAGAAATGTCTGAGGGTGTCCGGGAAGCACAATGACCTGGAAGAAGTCGGTCATGACACCTACCATCATACCATGTTTGAAATGCTAGGAAACTGGTCCTTTGGGGATTATTTCAAAAAAGAAGCCATTAGGTGGGCATGGGAATTCCTTACTGATGTACTGGGCATTGAGAAAGACAGGCTATATGCCACTGTTTTTGAGGGAGATAAGACAGATGGAATGGAAATGGATGAAGAAGCATGGCAATGCTGGAGCAAGCATATATCCCCGGATCATATATTAATGGGTTCAAAAAAGGATAATTTCTGGGAAATGGGGGATACCGGACCCTGTGGACCCTGTTCCGAGATCCACGTGGATATCAGGCCCGATCATGAACGCAAAAAAAAGAGCGGTGCTGATCTTGTCAATAAAAACCACCCCCGGGTAATTGAGATATGGAACCTGGTATTTATCCAATATAACAGAAAGGCAAACGGAGAACTGGAGACCCTGCCTAAAAAACATGTTGATACGGGATTGGGACTGGAACGGCTGGCCATGGTTCTGCAAGGGAAGGATTCCAATTATGATACTGATATATTCCAATCACTGATCGGCGAAATTTCAGGTATTACATCCTGTAAGTACGGCGCCGCACAAGAAACAGATATCGCCATGCGAGTAGTGGCTGATCATATTCGTGCGCTAAGTTTCTCCATCGCTGACGGCCAGCTCCCGTCCAACAACAAGGCCGGATATGTGATCAGGCGGATACTCCGCCGTGCCGTGAGATACGGATATACCTTCCTCGGACAGGATGATCCTTTTATGTATAAGCTTGTCGGGGGACTGGTAAAAGAGATGGGAGAGGCATTCCCGGAGTTAAAGAGCCAGCGCGAATTGATTGAGAAGGTTATCAGGGAAGAAGAGGGCTCCTTTTTAAAAACCCTCGACAAGGGAATACGCATGCTGGACGAGTTGATCGCCGGGGCTAAGCGGGAGGACCAGTCTACCATCGACGGCAGGTCTGCTTTCGTACTATATGATACCTATGGATTTCCTTTTGACCTTACCCGGTTGATCCTCAGGGAAAATGGCCTGGATGTAAGCCAGGCAGACTTTGAAAAGGGTATGGCATCGCAGAAGTCCCGTTCCAGGAACGCTGCCTCCATAAGCCACGGGGACTGGGAAGAAATCATTGCGTCAGAATCAACACGTTTCCTGGGTTACGATCAATTAACCGCCGAGATCAGGATCACCAGGTACCGAAAAACCGAGGAAAAGAAACGAACCAGCTACCAGCTGGTATTCGACCAGACGCCATTCTACGCAGAAAGCGGTGGACAGGTAGGTGATACCGGCTTGATTGAGAAAGGGAAGGAAAAGATCCGGATCCTGGATACGCAAAAAGAGCATAACCTGATCATTCATATAACAGATAAGCTCCCGGCAGATCCAGAGGGTCCGTTTATAGCCACTGTCGACCGGGGAAAAAGGTTAAATACTTCTTACCACCACACATCCACCCACCTGCTCCATTTTGCCCTGCGCAGGGTGCTCGGCAAGCATGTGGAACAAAAGGGATCACTGGTCCATCAGGATTACCTGAGATTCGATTTCTCGCATTTTCAGAAAGTAGAGGACCAGGAACTGGATCAGATCGAAAAACTTGTAAACCGCCTGATCCGTGATGACCTTCCACTGGAAGAGAGCCGCTCGGTTTCCATGAATGATGCTATGGATATGGGCGCCATCGCCTTCTTTGGTGAGAAATACGGCGAACAGGTACGGGTCATAAAATTTGGCGATTCGGTGGAATTATGCGGGGGGATCCACGTGAAGGCCACAGGAAATATAGGTTTCCTGAAGATTGTAAAAGAAAGTGCCATTGCCGCTGGGATCCGCCGGATCGAAGCTGTGGCCGGACCTGCTGCAGAGAAGTATGTGGACCAGGGATTTGAAATGCTGAAAAAGATCGAAAGTGTATTTAAAACCCATAATATTCTTTCCACCATTGAAAAAACCCTAAGCGAGAATTCGGAGCTTAAAAAACAACGTGATGATTTTCACAGGGATATTAGATCCATTGCCCGAAAAAACCTGAGTAGTAAATGCAGGAAAATCGGGTCACTCAATATCATTGCCGAGGAGACCCAGTTGAAATCTGCCGAGAATATTAAAACCCTGGCATTTGAATTAAGATCAGAGATAGAGAACCTGGTCCTGATAATTGGTGCCAACCTGGATGGAAAAGCCCACCTGACTGTTATGATCTCGGATCACCTGGTGAAAGACCTGTCGCTGGATGCACGCCGGATGATCCGTGAAGTATCAGCCGATATACAGGGCGGGGGGGGTGGACAGGATTTCTATGCCACAGCTGGTGGTAAAAATCCTGCTGGCATCGCAAAGGCCATTGTAAAGATAGCAATCATGGTTGAAAATGCGGCAGGCTGAGGATCCCTGCTAATAGGTCCGGGTCATGTTTTTCGGGACCACTATGGTAAAATCAGCCTTTCCGGCAGAAGCTTGTTCAAGACTGTCTGTGCTTTCCTGCAGTACCGTAGTTATGGTGCTGATTTTTAGTCCAGGTTCCTGCTCCCTGATATACCATACAATCCCTTCCGCATTATTTGAGTGATAGGCCCCGTTGAAATGCAGGAATTGTTTTCCGCTTGACCAGTTCTTCAAAATAAAATGCCCCATGGTGGCATCCTTTATGGCCTGGGCCTTAGGAAGGTTCTCATTGGCCTTGCCATGTCCCATCTGGCCCATCTCCAACATGGCTTTGTATCCCGGTTGTTCCGGATCATAAGGAACCGGGAGGGGAGGCAGGTATTCCTTGGCTTCCCGGGAAAGTGAGTCAAGTCCCTCGAATCCTTCACGATATACCAGGTTAGCATACCTGCGTGGTACATTGGTGGCAATAAAAGGGATCCCTTGCTGAAAGGCAAATTGCAGCAGGGGCTTATAATCCGTTTTATGATTCTGCCATAACCTGGCCTCATCCTCAAACTTTGCCTCGGTGATCATGCCACCCAGGTATTCATCCAGCAACAGCTGGTTATCGGATTCAAACATTTCTGCTCCGAGCACCAGTTCTTTTCCACCCGAAGCATGAAGATCACCGGTTAGTTCCCTTTGCAGCCAGTGGGCAATAGGATTGTCATGAAGTTCCCCGAAAAAAATGATATCAGCATCCTCAAGCTGTCTGACCATTTTTGAATAGGGAATATCCTTTCCCTTTGAGTTATAGATCCTGTAAGCAGGCTTATCGGCTACAAAGGCAAGGCTCAGTCCGGCTACTAATAAAGTGATCAACATATTTCTCATAATCGGCATATTTTTTAGTGAGAACCCAGCTTACAAATATAGCTAACTCAAATTAATTCATATATTTGAGTACACTAAACCAATTAGCACAAACAATGGAAATCACCAGGACATTCGATCTGCTCAATCTTTATCGCGAGAAGTACCAGATGGATGATGCCCTAGCCGGAAAGGAAAAAGGGGTGTGGCTTCGTTACTCATCCGACCAATACATTGATTTTGCCCATAATATCTCTTTTGGGCTCCTTGCAATGGGACTCAAAAAAGGGGATAAGGTATGCACCATCTCCAACAACCGCCCACAATGGAACTTCGTGGATATGGGTGTGGCCCAGGCCGGCATCATCCATGTTCCGGTCTACCCCACAATCAGCCTGGAAGAATATGAGTATATCCTGAAGGATGCCGAGCCTTCGCTTATATTTGTTTCAGATAAGGCACTCTATGACAAGATCAGGCCCATTGCAGATATCGTGGAATCTGTAAGGGAAGTTTATACCTTCAACGAAGTGGAGGGTGCCAAAAAATGGACAGAAATCGTGGAGCTTGGTAAAAAGAATGAAGACAAGTTCAAGGATGAACTGGAAAAAATCAAAGAATCCATAAAACCGGAAGATTTCTTTACCCTCCTGTATACCTCCGGAACGACCGGATTCCCAAAAGGTGTGCAGTTAAGCCAGAACAACGTGGTCACCAACTTTAAGGCCACGGCCAAGGTTCATCCGCTGGGGTATGGGGACAAAACCCTGTCGTTCCTGCCCATCAGCCATATTTATGAGCGCATGGTCAACTATCATTTCCAGTACCTGGGCATCGCAATCTACTATGCCGAGAATATGGGAACCATTGCCGATAATATGAAAGAGATCAAACCAGAGATATTCCTTACCGTACCCCGTTTACTGGAAAGGGTTTATGACCGCATCATCGGCAAAGGGAAGGATCTCAAGGGCATTAAGAAAAGCCTGTTCTTCTGGGCAGTCGACCTGGGACTCAGATTTGAGCTGAACGGGAAGAACGGCTGGTTTTATTACCAGAAACTGAAAATCGCGGACAAACTGATCTTCACAAAATGGCGGGAAGCCCTTGGTGGTAATGTAAAGATCATTGTATCCGGAAGTGCCGCCCTGCAGCCAAGGCTTGCCAGGGTTTTCTGGGCAGCCGGTTTCTCAGTACTGGAGGGATACGGGCTGACGGAGACCTCGCCCGTCATTGCAGTTAATAACCTTAACACTAATGAGATCATGTTTGGAACGGTAGGCCCGGTCATCAGTGGCGGCGTAGAGGTAAAGATCGCCGAAGATGGAGAAATCCTTTGCAAGGGGCCCAATGTCATGATCGGCTATTACAACCAGCCTGAACTCACCAGGGAAGTCCTGACAGAGGACGGCTGGTTCCATACAGGCGATATCGGCGAGCTGGTCGATGGCAAATTCCTGAAGATCACGGACCGCAAGAAGGAGATGTTCAAATTATCGAGTGGAAAATACATTGCACCCCAGGTCATCGAGAACAAACTGAAAGAATCCATTTTTATTGAACAGGCCATGGTAGTGGGCGAAAATGAAAAATTTGCCTCTGCCCTGATCTCTCCTAATTTCCCTTACCTCCATGAATGGGCATCCAGGCATGATATTAAATTCAGGGATAACCAGGAATTGATAAGCCGCGATGATGTACAGGATCGTGTTCAGCAGGAAATCAAGGAACTGAACAAGGAACTTTCCGAACATGAAAGGATCAAAAGGATTCGGCTCGTCGGGGAGGAATGGAG
>JAZGGT010000593.1:0-2251 GCA_036480555.1 Bacteroidales bacterium
CTCACAATATTGATCCTGGATTGTATATCCTTGATCTGACACTGAAAACAGACATCCCAGATCGATGGAAGGAAATCACTGTAACTCAAAATGGCTTGGACCTGGATTATAAAATAATATCTAAAAAACAGGGCAGGGCTGTAATGTACTCGGCCTTACCCGGCGTGGATCCTGTGATTATTAAATCAGGAATGTAGTGAAAATGCTATTTATAGATCATTTCTGCAAAGCCCTGGCTTAACTGGGGCAAGAAAATGATCACCACAAGGGCAATGACAATTACAAGATAGAATGGGATCAGATCCCTGATCAATGCTTCAACTTTCAGACCGGATACAACTGACCCGATATAAAGGCAGGCACCAACCGGTGGGGTGATAAGGCCAAGGGCAAGATTGGTCACCATGATAACACCAAAATGCAGGGCATCAATACCGATACTCTCCGCCAGGGGGAGCAATAAGGGCGTAAATACGATGATTGAAAATCCAGGATTCAGGAACATCCCGGCAACAAGAAGTATGATATTGATTAATAACATGATGACCCATGGCTGTGGTGTCATATCTGTGATCATCACCGTCAGAATTTCCGGAATGCCTTCTATTGTGATCAGGTTTGAGAAAATAAGTCCCGCTGCCAGCTCCAGAGCAACAATCCCTGTAGTGCGTCCTCCTTCATACATGACACGGAAAAGTTTTTTCAGGTTCAGTTCACGATAGAAAAACGCTCCAATAACAATACTGTATACAAAGGCTATCGCAGAGGCTTCCGTGGGTGTAAAGGTACCCATGAAAATCCCTCCAAGAATAATAACCGGGGCAAGCAGTGCCGGCAGTCCGGACACACTGGTTCTGGCTACCTTTTTTATTGAAAATCTGACTGGTTTTGACCAATTATTTCGAACAGCAAAGACAGTATTTATCACTATCAGCAGCAGGGTAATAAGCAAACCGGGGACCAGTCCCGCTGCAAGCGCAGCCCCTACTGATGTGTTGGCGATCGTTGCATAAATGATCAGTAATATACTGGGTGGAATAATGACGGCCATCGTAGAAGAAGCCACTGTAACAGCCGTGGCATATTTCAAAGGGTACTTTCTGTTCACCATCTCTTTTATCTCTACAGCTCCCAGGCCGGCAACATCGGCTATAGATGATCCACTGAGGCCACCGAAGATCATGCTTGCCATTATATTAACAGAACCCAGTGAGCCCGGAAGGTAACTCAATAAAGATTCCGAAAAATCAAAAATCCGTTTGGCCATTCCTCCATGGGACATGGCAATACCCTCCAGCATATATAAGGGAATAGCTACGAGAAGATAACTGTCAAGTGAATTGTAAAAGAGTGTTACCACACTCATAAGTGGATAAACATCAAAAACAACCAGGGAAGTAACCAGGCCAAGCATTAGACTGACAGATATTGGCACACCTGCCATCATCAGGATAAAAAAGAGTATCACAGTCAGGTAGGTGGCCGTCATGTCCTTGTATTTACATCGATAAATTCTGATTGTTCATCCCTGATCTGCGGGTCTTGCAATCCTTGCGGAATCTGACTTTCCCAGGGAAAGTATTCTGAATTCGACAGGCTTTTAACTATGTTTATTACCAGGCGTACGGATGTGAGAAAAAACCCGAATGGCAATGCAGCTGTAAATATATACATAGGGAAATTGAATCCCATGGCTGTCTTTTCCATTTCAAAATGCATCAGGGTCAATCGCACACCCAGATAAAGGAAGAAAACTGAGAAAAGAAGGAATAATACCTGGCTGATGATCCAGGTTATTTTGCGTTTTACCGGCAAGAGAGCCACCAGAAAATTGATCCGGACATGTTGATTATCCCTGGCAGCTGCCGATATACCTATGGCACATAACCAGATAAATATGTATTTCCCAAGTTCGGTGGCAAATACGACTTTAAAATGAACATAGCGGGCCAGGATCCCCAACAATACATCAGTAACCAGCATCACGGCTAAAATAACCAGCAGGAATATCTCGGTATGGTCATAGATGTAAAAGAGTATTTTTCCTATCCTGTTACCAGCATTTTTCATCTATTAATATTTGTTTACTTCTACAAGAAAGGCATCCAGAAATGATTTCTTGAATACTTTCTCATACCTTTCCCATACGGGTTCTACAGCTTCTCTAAAAACCTCTTTCTCATCTTCAGGCAAATAATAAATTTGTACCCCGTTTTCAGCTATTTTATTTCTCAGCTCTTCTGTATTTTTC
>JAZGGT010000594.1:0-4797 GCA_036480555.1 Bacteroidales bacterium
TGTCAACCATGAAAGCGGGATCCCTATCAACCGCAATATCCTTGATGATATGCTGGGCAAAGGGAAGGCGGAAAACACAGGGGATGATAATTTCAGAACAGTCCAACTGGTCTGGGCATCCTATGAGTCAGCCGCCAGCGGGAAGATCATAAAAATGGATACTTTTTGATTTACACCCTTTCGAGCCAGAAAATGGAGAACCTGCCTGTTATTTATTACGGAAGCAATGATCCCTATGTCCCGGCCAGGATATTACATGCAGGTTCACTGGTCTGTCTTTACCAGGCAGGTGCCATCAGGCAGATCAGGGCGGGAGAAGCCGAAATTCTCCGAATGATTTACCCGGCCATTCGTGACCAGAATTGGGGAACGGTACCAGGTACAATTTCCGCTGAGCAGATTGAAGAGCAAGAAGACTCTTTCTCCATCCGATACGACTGCAGGTATTCCGAGGGTGAAATAGATTATTTCTCCTCTGTCCATATCAATGGCAGAAAGGACAATTTGCTGACATTCAGCATGAAAGGGGAAGCATTGAGCAGCTTTCAAAAAAACCGCATAGGTCTGAACATTCTGCATCCCATCAGGGAATGCGCAGGGAGGATGTGTAAAGTGAGCACTCATAATGGAGGGGAATACATTGCCGAATTTCCTGTTGATATCAGTCCCCATCAACCGATGAAGGACATCCGCTCACTGGCATGGACCGTTGGTGGTGATATTCATGCTTTCCTGGAACTCTCCGGCGAGGTGTTCGAGATGGAGGATCAGCGAAACTGGACGGATGCCTCTTACAAAACCTATTCCACACCACTCGAGCTGCCATTCCCGGTATTTATTGAGAAAGGAAAAACTCTCGATCAGGAGGTTCGGCTGAAGGTGGAGGTTCAGAAAATTCACATTGGCAACGGTGATGAGAACCGGGTGATCCTGCCGGAGAAAAAAACGCTGGTTGCATTTCCGGCGTTGGGCTTATGCAAATCGAGCGAGACAGGTACACTCTGTAAAAAAGATATCGAGCTGATTCGTGGAGTTGGTTTCCGGCATTACAGGGTCGATCTTCACCTGTATCAGCATGGCTGGCAGGAAATATTTGCCGGGGGTGTGGAAGAAGCCATTGCTATGGGACTTACCCTGGAACTCGGTCTCTTTTTCAGCGGTGAAGTTACAGGTCCGCTGAAGGAGCTGATCAACCTGGTAAAAAAATATGCATGTCCTGTAGACAGGTTCCTGGTATTTACAGGGGAGCATTTGAATGATGCGGATCTAACGGAGACAGTGATTCCTGCTCTGAAAAATGAATTTCCAGGGACAAAGGTGGGAACCGGGACGAATGCGAATTTTGCAGAACTGAACAGGAACAGGCCGGATCCGGACCTGCCGGATCTCCTTACGTACTCGATCAATCCGCAGGTGCATGCATTTGATCCATTATCCCTGGTGGAGAATCTTGCGGGACAAAAAGACACTGTTTTGGCAGCCAGGGTGTTTCCCGGGAAAAAACCAATCTCTGTCTCGCCGGTTACGTTGAAGTCCCGCTTCCATGTTGATCGTCGGCAACCCTCCCTTTTTTGTGCCGGGTGGACCCTCGGAAGTTTTAAATACCTTGCCGAATCGGGTGTAGCTTCTATTACCTATTTTGAAACTGCCGGGCGCGGGGGGATTATCCATGGTGATCACCCACCCCTGTCACCTGGAGAATTTATGGCTGTAAGAGGAGACATCTACCCTGTCTATTTCCTGTTCAGGGAATTGTTAAAGTTCAAGGATTACAATGTATGGACCACGGAAAGTTCCCATCCGCTTCGTTTCAGTTGTTTAGTGCTGGAAGATGGTACAGAGCAAATACTCATCCTTGCAAACCATACGGCAAGCATCCAGACTATCCGGCTTCCAGAGGGCATGCAGATTCAAATTGCCTGGGTGCTGGATGAAAACACCATTACGGACCTGCGTGGAGAAGGAAATACCTGGCAAAGTCCTGTTGATCCATCTTTTGTTTCCCTGAATCCCTGCGCCATAGCCTTTTTAAAATTAATTTCATACAACAATTATGATGAGTCCGGTCATATCTATCTCCAGGCTTACGGGGGGAGGATAGAATAATTGCTCGGCTGTGTCCCTGCTCCTGTATTCCTTTCGAATGTCTTGCCAATTTTTGAGGTCAGATCCAATAAAATATCCAGGTCTTCTTCTCTGGTTCTGAAATTCACCAGACAGGCCCTTAATAGATATTTTCCATTGATCATTGCATTCGAGATAAAAGCTTCCCCGGATTTTTGCACCTCCTGCAGAATCTTTTTATTCAGGTCATTTAAATAATCCTGGTGATCTTCCTCCTTTCCCTGAATATGTTTTGGTATATATGAAAAGGTCGTAATGCTGAGACTGTTCATAAAGGGAATAATGGCCGGATACCTGCTCATTTTCTCAACCAACAGCCTGGATAGATGAATATCCTTTTCGATAAGATTGATAAATCCGTTTTTCCCCAATAATTGGAACGACAACCAGACCTTTAATGCGCGGAATCCCCTCGAATTTTGAAGTCCGTATTCATAATAATTGATCTCTTTGCCTTCCATTCCGAATTCATAATAATCAGGATGATGGCTGAAGGTTTCTATCATCATCCGCGGATCTTTCACCAGCACGCATCCAACTTCAAGGGCGCTGTATAACCATTTATGAGGATCCAGTGCGACAGAATCTGCCAGATGTAATGCTTTTAATTGTTTGTGCGCATTTTCCAGACCTGCAGCTGGTGCACCATAAGCTCCGTCAACATGAAACCATAGATCATGCCGCTTACAGATGCTTGAGATTTTATCGAGGGGATCAACAATCCCAAGACTTACGGTCCCTGCGGTTCCAATTACCAGGAAGGGATGGCCCCTATCTTTTTTATCCCGTATAATGGTTTCCTCCAATAACTGTACATCCATTTCCCTCCCTTTATTCGTGCTGATCCAGCGGATAGCATCGGTACCGAAACCAAAAAGGTCTGCAGCTTTTTGTATCCATGTATGGGTTTCCTCGGAGGCATACATAAGCATCTTTTGGGAGGCAGAATTCAAGCCGGCTTTTTGAATATCCGCGTTGCCTTTAGATTTTCTGGCCGTTAAAAGCCCGACAAAATTGGCCATGTTCCCTCCGCTCGTGAGGATTCCACCACAGCCTGTATCATAGCCAATGAATTCAGCGATCCATTTAATAGTCTGCCTTTCAATCTCAGAGGCCAAAGGGGAGAGTTGCCAGGCCCCCGTATTCTGGTTGAGGGTTGATGCAATAAGATCTGCCAATGCCCCAATGGGCAGTGCAGCGGAAGTTATGTAGCCCATAAACCGCGGGTGGCCATTGAAAAGAGAGTGATTAATAAGATTCTCGATGGTACTTATTATGAGCTTTTCCGGAGGACTGCCTTCTATGGGCAGATCAACCGATTTCAAAACCTGTTGTACCTCTTCAGGATTCTCTGCCGGGGTAATTGGTTTGTTTTCAATAGTATCCAGGAACCGGGAAAGTCGATTAATTATTTGATGACCTAGTATCTGAAATTCCTGGGGTGATAAATGTTCATTCATGTAATAATAAATATAATAAATCAACATCCAGTATGACAGGTGTTTAGCAATATGTTTGATATAAATTGCGAATCACTGCAAATCCTGAAGAATCGTTATCCATGAAGTTTAGGCTCCCCATCCTGACTCAATAATCAGATCATTTTCATAATTGTCTATTCAAAAAAAGAATGGAAGATCTGGATTTGTTCTAAATAGCGATATCAGCTTAGGCTATGTCAGTGTTTTTCCAGGCGCAATATTTGAGAAATTTTCATGAATTTTATGCTTTACTGAAAGATTCGTATCTTAAAGATGCCTTAAATACAATCTTAAATTACCGCGAAATGAAATCAATATTGATCAAATTTTCCATTCCATGTCTAATCATAGGAATGTTCATTTTACTATCCTGCGCTTCGAAACAGGATTCTTCTTCAGCAGCTATTGGAAATGAATTGTACACACAGCATTGCGCTACCTGTCATGGGACCGACCTGAGGGGAGGAATGTCGAAGAGCCTGCTGGACGGCGTATGGCAATTCGGTGATGGCAGGGGGTATGTATCCAGGAATATCAGGGACGGGATACCCAACCTGGGCATGCCATCCTTTGAAAAAACATTAACCCCGGATGAAATCATAAGCATTGTCGATTATTTGTATGAGGCAGAAGCTGCTGCCGGAGCTAAAAAACCAGACCTGCCTGCCATGATTGAAACAATGGATTATGAGATAGAAACCGAGATATGGGCAGATAACCTGAGTATACCCTGGGCCATTGTTTTTCTGAACGAAGACACCGCACTGGTTACAGAGCGGCCCGGGACACTCAGGATGATTATAGACGGTCAGCTGGTTACTGAACCTGTTTCGGGAACCCCTGAAGTATTGCATGAAGGACAGGGTGGTTTGATGGATGTGAATATTGATCCGGCATATGCCGAGAATGGCTGGATCTATCTCTCATACAGCCATGCCATTGAAAAAAAGTTGATCAACAGAAAGGCACCGGCCATGACCCGCCTGGTCAGAGGTCAGATCAGGGATATGAAATGGACGGATGAAGAGGTGATCTATGAGGCCCCGCATAAAACTTACAGGACAACACGACACCACTATGGCAACAGGATCGTATTCGATAAAAAGGGTTATCTCTATTTCAGCATAGGGGAACGGGGCGCACAGGACCAGGCACAGGATCCTTCAAGACCCAACGGTAAGATCCACAGGAT
>JAZGGT010000595.1:0-4028 GCA_036480555.1 Bacteroidales bacterium
TAATATAACTTATCAGGACCCGGACAGTACCGATTACCAGGACAAGCTGGAAGAATTGCTGGCGGAATTTGACCAGTCCCTATCCACCTATATACCTTCTTCCATAGTTTCCCGCATGAACCAGGGGATACCTGATGTTGTTGCCGATGAATACTTTAGGATTTGTTTCCTGGCGGTAGAGGAAGTATATGCTGCAACAGGGGGGGCATTTGACATTACTGTTGCACCCGTGGTAAATGCCTGGGGATTTGGTTTTACTGAAAAATCCAGGGTGGATAGCGCCTTGATTGACAGCCTTTTGCAGTTTGTGGGGATGAACAAGGTTTCCCTCAGGGAAAATAAGCTGGTGAGGGAGAGAGAAGGGATGATGCTGGATATGAATGCCATAGCCCAGGGGTATGCCGTGGATGTCCTGGCCGGATTTTTCGATGCTGAGAACATTGAGAATTACCTTGTTGAGATCGGAGGTGAGGTGAGGTGTAGTGGAAAGAACCGGTTCGGACTGGATTGGCGGATCGGTATTGACAAGCCTATAGATGGACTGCAGCTGCCCGGGGTGCAGATGCAGGCAATCGTTCAGATATCAGGAAGGTCACTTGCCACATCCGGTAATTATCGGAGGTTTTATGAAGAAGATGGCATAAAGTACTCACATACCATAGATCCTTCCACAGGATACCCTGTCCAGCACGGTTTGCTGAGTGCCACCGTGGTCGCCGGCGATTGCATGCGGGCCGATGCCTATGCTACTGCCTTTATGGTTATGGGGTATGAAAAAGCCCGCCGCTTCCTTGAAGAACATACATACCTGGATGCCTACCTGATCTTCAGCGATGAGATGGGGGAATACAGGGTATGGTATACCGCCGGAATGGAAAAAATTCTGTCAGAGGAGTTATAAAGGGATCAGGCACAGCCACAACCGCCAACACCGCCACCATTTTTATAACATTTCAGCTCATCGTGTTTCACACAGGTAATGCCCAGTTCCCGCATCTGCTTGTTCTTGCCGATGGATGTCTGCGGAAACCTTCCTTCCCGGACAAAAAAGATCCGGAAGGCCAGTCCCAGGAAAGCTATTCCCAGCAGGATGAACGAAATGATCAGGACTTTCAGCATTATGTCTGCAAAGTTAGCATTTTAAATTGGTATTTTTGTCAGGGTACCAATTCAGATTGAGCCTATGAAGGAGGAGCAAAGACAGAAGATCTCCTTTGATACTTTCCGGGAAGGAGTGCTTGAAGATTACCGCCTTGCCCATATTAGCAGGCATTGCAGTGTAGTTGCCAGGAAGGAGGTGCTGACCGGGAAGGCGAAATTCGGCATTTTTGGGGATGGCAAGGAAGTGGCACAGATCGCCATGGCCAAGAATTTCAGGAACGGTGACTGGAGGTCTGGGTATTACCGTGACCAGACCTTCATGATGGCTGCAGGGCTTGTTACGCCGGAGGGATTCTTCGCTCAGATCTACGGAAGCACTGATCCGGAAATGAACCCGGGCAATTCCGGAAGGAACTTTAACAACCATTTCTCTACTCCTAATGTAAATCCTGACGGATCCTGGAGGAACCTGATGGAACAGAAGAACGCTGCCGCAGATCTGTCTCCTACGGCGGCCCAGATGCCCCGGCTTGTAGGACTCGCCTATGCTTCGAAGCTGTTCAGGCATAGCCCTGGACTGAATGGGTACGGGTCCCTGACCGAGAATGGGAACGAGGTCGCTTTTGGGATGATCGGGGATGCGAGCACCTCAGAAGGCCATTTCTTTGAAACCATGAATGCTGCCGCTGTCATGCAGATCCCTATGGCCGTTGCGGTGTGGGATGACGGTTATGGTATTTCAGTGACGAGGGAATACCAGACGGTTAAAGAGAGTATTTCGGCAGCGCTGAAGGGATTCGAAGCAAATGATAGCCAGAAGGGTATTCTGATATACAATGCCAGGGGCTGGGACTATCCTGAATTATGCAGGGTCTTTGAGGAAGGCATTCAGCGTTGCAGGGATGAACACATACCGGTCCTTTTCCATATTGATGAAATGAACCAGCCGCTCGGACATTCCACATCAGGCTCTCATGAACGTTATAAATCGAAGGAAAGACTGGAATGGGAAAAAGCATTTGATCCCCTGAAAAAAATGAGGGAATGGGTACTGGAAAACGACATTGCCACGGCGGAAGATCTGGATGTTATTGAAAAGGAAGCAGTAGTGCGGGTTAAACAGGCCCGGGAAACGGCCTGGGCAAACTACACCGGTGCCATTAACAGGGAGAGAGAGGAACTGATTGATATCCTGGTACATAAAAAATGTAAATGTGCCTCTGAGAAGATAGATAAGATCAGGATACTGCGCAAGAATCTCCAAAGAGTCAGAAATCCTATACGAAAGGATAATTTCTCAACGGCCAAAAAGGTGCTCCGTCATATCTGCTCCGATTGCCCGGTAAGGCAAGATTTGCAGAAAGAAATTAATACCTGGCTTAACGGGCGGTATGATGAGGCCTGGGATCAGTACAGTGCTTTTCTCTATAATGAAAGTGACAGGTCCGTACTGAATGTCCGGCCGGTTATGCCTGCCTATCCTGAACAGGAGGTGGTTGAAGCGACCGGGAGAGAGATATTGCGGGAAAATTTTGACCGTTTATTTGCCAAATATCCCATGCTGGTTACTTTCGGAGAGGATACCGGCAAAATAGGGGGGGTAAACCAGAGCCTTGAGGGATTACAGGAAAAATATGGTGAATGGCGGATCACTGATACCGGGATCCGGGAAACCTCTATTATCGGGCAGGGGATTGGTCTGGCTATGAGGGGATTCAGGCCAATTGCCGAGATCCAGTATTTTGATTATTTGCTTTATGGACTCCAGACCGTAAGTGATGACCTGGCTACCATGCATTACCGGACCAAGGGGACACAGTCGGCGCCGGTCATCATCCGGACCAGGGGGCACCGGCTGGAGGGTATCTGGCATTCGGGTTCTCCCCTCAGCATGGTGATCAATTCCATTCGCGGGGTATATGTATGTGTGCCACGGGATATGACCCGTGCTGCCGGTTTATATAATACCCTGCTTGAGGGGGATGATCCCGCGCTGGTCATTGAACCGCTGAATGGATACCGCCTGAAGGAGCCAATACCATCGAACATGGGTGAGTTCAGGGTACCACTGGGGATCCCGGAGGTCATCCGGACCGGAAAAGATATTACCCTGGTAACCTATGGTTCCTGTGTAAGGATTGCAGAAGAGGCTGCAGCACAGCTGGTGGACTTCAACATTGATGCGGAGCTGATTGATGTTCAGACACTGATTCCTTTTGACCTTCCTCATATCATCCTTGAATCGGTCAGGAAAACCGGGAAGGTTGTTTTTTTCGATGAAGATGTCCCCGGTGGTGCCACGGCATACATGATGCAGAAAGTACTCGAGGAAGAGGGTGCTTATGAGTACCTTGACCTGCAGCCCCGGACCATTTCACAGCGGGATCACAGGCCCGCTTATGGTACCGACGGTGATTATTTTTCCAATCCCAGTGCCGAAGATGTTTTCGAGACCCTTTATGTGATGATGCATGAATTCAATCCGGCCAGATATCCCGGTATTTTTTAATTCCGCCTGGTTTTACCGGTCTTTCTCTTCCCTGGAATTATCCCGATCTTCATTCCCCCCTATACGCCTGATCCTGTAATTGATGGAAGCAATGAAAATGGTCATAAAGGGACTGATAATATTGAAAAAACAATAGGGGAGGTAGGTAAATGTGGATACTCCGAGGACCCTGGACTGGGTGGCACCACCGGTATTCCATGGGATCAGGACGGAAGTGACGGTCCCGCCGTCTTCCAGTGTCCGGCTCAGCAGTTCCGGTTTATAGCCCCGCTCCCGGTAAGTTTTGGCATACATCCTTCCGGGTACCACAATGGCTATATACTGGTCCGATGCGGTGATATTAAAGAAAATACTGGTTAGCACCGTGGATGCGACCAGTGATCCTGTGGACCGGGCCCACCTGATGATGGCTTCAGAT
>JAZGGT010000596.1:0-3511 GCA_036480555.1 Bacteroidales bacterium
GGATGGCATATTTGCAGGCCATAAAAGAGGTTTTCGGCAATTAAAAGGGACCAATCTTCCCTGCCAGGGGGCATTAGTCTCATTTTGTGCAAAATAAATCCCAAAATATTCATTGAATTGATTGTAAAGAAAAGGTACTTTTGATTATAACTACACACTAAACCTAACTTATGATTGGTATTCTTCTCATTGCAATAGGCAGCATTGGTTCTGCCAGTTTCTATGTTCCGTTTAAAAAAGTTAAAGTATGGGCCTGGGAATCTTACTGGATTACACAGGGACTTGCAGCATGGATCATCTGTCCATGGGTATTCGCACTCCTGACGGTTCCATCCGGCACCCTCTTGGATATCCTCCATGATGCGCCAACGTCTGCCAAATGGCTCGCCATCATATTCGGTGCCCTCTGGGGTGTTGGCGGACTCACATTCGGGCTCAGCATAAGGTATATGGGTATTGCCCTGGGACAAAGCCTTGTACTTGGACTAACAGCTGCGCTGGGCACCATCATACCTTCCATGGTCGCAGGTGATGATCTCTTCGCCAGCAGGGCAGGCATCCTTACCCTGATAGGAGTAGCGATAGCTTTAGCAGGTATATCCATCATCGGATATGCCGGTGTACTGAAGAACAAAAGCCTCACTGAAGAAGAACGGAAGGCAGCTGTAAAAGAATTTGCCCTGAAAAAAGGTGTAATGATCGCCATCATTTCGGGTATTATGAGTGCCTGTTTTGCCTTTGGAATTCAATTCGGAAAACCCATTGAGGAAATAGCAGCACAATTTGGCACCAATGTACTCTTTGTAACCAACCCGACCCTGATCTTCATTCTGCTGGGTGGTTTTGTGACTAATTTTATTTACTGTATTACCCTGAACATTAAGAACGGAACCTATAAGGATTATACTTCCGTATCCGGCGGTGTCTTCTTCAATAATATCGGGTGGACTTTCCTGGCAGGCTTATTATGGTTCCTCCAATTCTTTTTTTATGGAATGGGGAAAAGCCAGGTACCGGCAGCCATGGAGGCATTCTCCTGGAGTATCCTGATGGCCATGAACATTACCATGAGTAATATCTGGGGACTCGTACTGAATGAATGGAAAGGGGTGAGCAGGAAAACCATCGTTGTACTGATCATCGGTATCATTATCCTGATCCTTTCAACCTTTGTTATTAACCTTACTTAAACAGCATCATGTATAAAAGACTTGCATTTAAAATGAAACTCAAACCAGGGATGGTTGAGGAATACAAAAAACGACATGACGACCTCTGGCCGGAACTGCACAAGCTGTTAAAAGATAGCGGATTATCGAAGTACAGCATCTTTTTCGATGAGGAAACCAATATCCTGTTTGCCTTTCAAAAACAGGCAGGCGATCAGGGCTCCCAGGATCTGGGGAAAACCAAAATCGTACAGAAATGGTGGAAATACATGGCTGATATCATGGAAACGAATCCCGACAATTCGCCGATCTCGAAAGAGCTCATCGAGGTCTTCTACATGGAATAACACACACTAAAACACTTATAATCTTATGGCAAAATCAGAAAATATCCAGAAGGCTTTTGAACTGGCAAAAGCACAATATGCTGAACTCGGCGTTGACGTCGAAGATGCAATGAAAAAATTAGAAAACTTTCCAATTTCCCTGCATTGCTGGCAGGCTGATGATGTTGGTGGATTTGAATCATCCGACACTGAACTTTCCGGCGGCATCCAGGCCACTGGAAATTACCCGGGTAAGGCCCGAAATATTGAAGAACACAGGATGGATGTAGAAAAGTCCATGGACCTGATACCCGGCAAGCAAAGGCTGAACCTCCACGCTATGTATGGGGATTTTAGGGGGGAAGTGGTGGACCGGGACCAGATTGAAACAAGACATTTTCAAAGCTGGATAGACTGGGCCAAAGAACTGGGCATCGGGATCGACTTCAACTGTACTGCCTTTTCCCATCCCAAGGCAGATGACAACTTTACTTTATCACATAAAAACAAGGACATCAGGGATTTCTGGATAGAACACACAAAACGATGCAGGAGGATCTCTGCGGATATGGGAAAACAACTTGGGACTCCCTGCATTCACAATATATGGATCCCGGACGGTTCAAAAGACATACCTGTGGACAGATATACACACCGGGCATTGCTCAAGGATTCCCTTGACCAGATCTTTGCAGAAAAATTACCGGGCGAATATCTCAAAGATGCCATCGAAAGCAAATTGTTCGGTATTGGAGTTGAAGCCATGACCGTCGGTTCATCTGACTTTTACCTGGGTTATGCCATTCAGAATCAAACACTGATCTGCCTGGATAGCGGGCATTTCCATCCAACCGAACAGGTTGGGGACAAGATCTCGGCATGCCTGTTGTTTGTCCCGGAAATCCTTCTGCATGTAACAAGGCCCATCAGATGGGACAGTGACCATGTGGTAACCGTTAATGATGATACCCTGCTGATCGCACAGGAAATTGTACGCTGTGATGCGCTTGAAAGGATTCATATGGGACTGGACTTCTTCGATGCCAGTATTAACAGGATCGGGGCATATGTGGTAGGAACAAGGGCTGCCATGCAAACCATGCTCTTCGCCCTGCTCGAGCCAGGAAAGCAACTGCTCGAATATGAAAATAATGGTCAATTATTTGAGCGCCTGGCCCTGCTGGAGTTGATGAAAACAAAGCCCTTCGGAGCCGTCTGGGATTATTACTGCTTGCAGCAGGATGTGCCCGTCAGCCAGGATTTTATAACCGAGATCCAGCAGTACGAAAAAGATGTCCTCAGTAAAAGATAAGTAGTGGTTTTTTTCATATGGCAACAGAAGTTATTTTAATATTCGATATTGGTAAGACCAATAAGAAGGTATTGTTGTTCGATAAGAACCTTCAGATTGTATCAGAAGAAGAGGACAAATTTGAGGAAATTGTCGATGATGATGGTTTCGCCTGTGATGACATAGAAAAAATCGAAAAATGGATCCTTCGTTCCACCCACAAATACCTGCAGGACCCGGCTTTTTATGTCAAAGCCATCAATTTCACTACTTATGGCGCAACACTGATGTATATTGATAAAAACGGTGAGCGCCTTACCCCGGTCTATAATTACCTGAAGCCCCTGCCCGGGGGTGTTGCAGAATCACTTTATGATGCCTACGGTGGACTGGAAGAGTTCAGCAGGAAAACAGCTTCCCCTGCGCTCGGGATGCTGAATTCCGGACTCCAGGCCCTTTGGTTGAAAATGCAAAAGCCCGAAATTTTTGAAAAAGTGGCTCATATACTTCATTTTCCTCAGTACCTGTCCTATAGACTCACGGGGGAAATTGCTTCGGAACACACCTCAATAGGTTGTCATACAGGTATGTGGGACTTTGATAATATGCGCTACCAGGACTGGATCAAGGATGAGGGAATTGAAATACCTGAACCGGTAGGTGTGGAGCAGGTATTCCCGGCTGCCAGCATTCAATCCGAGGTTCCGGTCGGGATCGGCATCCAT
>JAZGGT010000597.1:0-7424 GCA_036480555.1 Bacteroidales bacterium
AATACCGCCTGATGATTTCGTCTGGCCGCTTCCGATAATTGCCAGCGCTCATATTTGGCAATCATGAACGCCTTGGTGAAATCCACCTGAAACACATCCCAGGCGTAGGTTGGTAATCCCTTGTCATTCAGATATTCAAGATACTTCTTCAGACTGTCGGTCAGAAAATACAGTTCCGGCAGCGGGGTATCCTCCCCATACTGGTAATGATCAAGGTCATTTTCTATTAATTCCACGAAATCAGTATCTTTTGAAGCTTGTCGGATATGTTCCCTGATCAGCACCAGCGTAGGCAGGAAATGTTCAAGGTTATTCACAAGATTAGCCAGGAATAGATATGTCCGGCGTAAAATATGATCATTTGGCAAATAATAAAAAGAGCTGAAAGTATTCCTGTCACTTTTTATCAGGTTTTTCATTTTTTCAGTAGGGTACATTACTGAAAAACCTGAATGTACTTCATCATATTCAAGTTGCCCGACATGTCGTTGATACATAGGTGTCCCAGGCAAGATAGAAAGCAGGGTGAGCTGGGGCCTTGCACCGGCTATCGCCACCTCTAATATTGAGCTTGAGGTATCGTTCAAATCCTTTCGGGTTTCACCCGGGAATCCTGCCATAAAGGATACTATGGTTGTGATTCCCAAGGCTGTTGAATGGCTGATCATCCGGATGGCATTTCCGAGGTCCAGGTTTTTCCTGATCACCTTTTGTATCCTGACGGATCCGGATTCTATTCCGAAGAAGATGGCCCTGCATCCGCTCTCTCTCATCTCCTCCAGCATTTGTTCAGTTACACAATCTGTCCGGGCAGAACAGGTCCAGTAAAATGGAACTCCCGAAATCCTGTTTCGCGATATCAGCTGCCTTGAAAATTCAGCCATAAATGCTTTGTCAAGTGTAAACATATCATGGGATATCCCCATTCTGGTGATCCCCAATTCCTCATGGCAGTATTCCATCTCGGTGATGATCCTGCCGGGAGATTTTACACGGTACCGCTTCGAGAAGAACTGGTTGGTGGTACAGTAGGTACAGGAGTATGGACAACCCCTTCCTGCATCAATGCGTACCTTGCTTTTTTTAATAATCTTCTCATAAGCTGGTATGGGCAGTTTATCAAGGTTCCCCACGATATCACCCGTTGAGCCTGAAATTACCTCATCAGTCAGGCGATCCCTGTGAACAAGACCCGGTATGAATGCTGCATCAGCCTCATTCCCATCCAATAGCCAGGATATTAACCTGGGCAATGTATGATCTGCCTCTCCTTTCAGGATGAAATCTATGGCGGGATATTTTGCCAGGATATCCTCAGCCAGGATGGAAGCCTGGGGTCCACCAAAAATAACAGGGATAGTCGGATCCATCCGTTTAATCTCCTCAGCCAGCAGCAGGGAAATCGGAAATGAATCACACCAGGTGGAAAAACCTATTGCCCCCGGGTTATGAGACAGGATATCTTCTGCCACTTTAAGGAGGTCCCTGTCATTTGCAATCAACATTTCAGGCTTGTAGATGGTAGCCCTGAAACCGGATTGCCCAAGGGTGCTCAGAAGGACGAGCAATCCTACCGGGATAAAATCGACGGCCTGGTCTGTTGATACAGGATTTATTACGGGTGGGACCAGTAGTATATGAATTCCAGTATCCTGCAATCTGGATTTTTCCAAAATGATATATTAAAAAGTCTGAGAATCAATGCGACTTATATTTGGAAGCAATCAGAAACCTTCCATCCTGTGTACGTCCCCTTCAATATCCTCCACTTGCTTATCAACGGGATTTGACCTTTTATCAGCTATTAATATACGAACCTCATGATCATCATTCCTACCAGGTCCCCAGTACACGTTTATTTCACTCTTGATCAATCCCAGTAACTTATTAATCCTCTCAAGGGCAGAATCTCGTTCAGGATCTTGGATAGTTTTTCCAGGTTCCTTGATTTCCTCCCACTCAGATAAAGATTTAGCTAAATCATCTCGCTTCTTTTTCAGGTCAGGGAATGTGTCTGCTTTCTGTTGACTTGTTTTGGCCATAGTAATAGTGTTTTAGGGTTAGTAAATCTAATCTAAGTTATTACCTAAAAACTTGAAAGTCAAGTAATTTTTACATTATTTTTCTGTCACCTTTTTTGGTTCCGGCGATAAAATATCTGGATTCAGCATCCAGTCCTGTATTCCGACGATTGGTTCAGACCCTCGTTGATTTCACATGCGGTGCAGTAATTGATGTACTTAATGCTGCGGCATATGATTTGTAAACACTGGCAAAACATAATAAGACCATGAGCAGTATGATAGATATCCACAGATATCCGACTGGAAATCCTTTTGAAAATGATCTGGTGTTCATTTTAAGGCCCTCCAATTTTTTTAATGATTACAGATTTGAAAAAAGCAATATTCAAATTTACGATACCAAGAGGGGTGAAATCTACCAGGCCGGTAACAAAGAATGCAATAAATGTAACAAGGTGAGGTAAAACGAATGTGCTGATGATAAGGGCAAATAAAGGGTAAACCAGGTGTAACTCTGAAGTCCTTCAACAGAGAATACAGCCCGGTTTTTCGCCCAATGTTTGACTTTGCTAGCTAATAAAGTGCTTTTTATTTAACTATAAAATTATAGTATAGACAGCATAATGTCTATCAATTATGTATTATATATTGCCAGGTATGTAACAGGAAGGTGATCAGGCCTTGATATACTCTGAGGGGGAAACACCGTATAGTTCCCTGAAGCATTTTGCGAAGTAGGAAAGATTATTGAATCCCACCTCGTAGGTTATCTCAGCCACATTCCCGAAATTCTTCTTTAGCAACTGGGCTCCCCGTTTCAACCTGATCGTCCGGATGAACTCACTGGGGGTCTGGTTGGTCAGCGCCTTTAATTTCCTGAACAGCTGCATGCGGCTCATGCCAATTTCCCCGGTCATGGCAGTGACATCGAAATCACAATCACCGAGATTGTCTTCAATGATCTGAATGGCTTTGTTCAGGAATTTCTCATCAACAGAAGTAACTGCGATATCACTGGGACCAAGGTCTGTTTCCTTGCTGAACCTTTCACGCAATATTTTCCGCTGTTCGATCAAACTCTTCAACCGGGTTTGCAATTCCTGCATGTTAAATGGTTTGGTCATATAGGCATCAGCCCCGGTTTCAAGTCCCTCAATCCTGCTTTCCACCGTTGCCTTGGCAGTCAGCATAATCACAGGTATATGGCTGGTCCGTTCATCGGTTTTCAACTTTTTGCAAAGTTCCACCCCATCCATCCTGGGCATCATCAGATCGGTGATGATAATGTCCGGTATGGTGTCAGTCGCCAGGGACAGTCCCTCCTCCCCGTCCTCAGCTTCCTGCATTTTGAATTGATCTTCCAGGTTGTCGAGTAAATGCGCCCTGACATCTTCACTATCCTCCACCACGAGGATCCTGGGTTTTCCATCTTTCTCTTCTATATCATCTTCTTCTGTTTGCCGGTTTTCATAAGCTCCTGATGCAATTACCACATTTACAATACCTGCATCTTCAATGTCTTCTTTTTCTCTTATCAGGAATTCATGCTTATCCAGGTGTTCCTTACCCAGTGGAATGACAATGGTAAAAGTACTCCCCTTACCTTCTGCAGATTCGACCTTGATCTGTCCATGCTGCAGTCCCACCAGCTTCCGTGTCAGTGAAAGGCCTATACCGGTCCCACCACTGCTATGCTGCCAGGATCCCTCTACCTGGTAAAAACGGTCGAATATCTTGTCTACCATTTCTATCGGTATACCCGGGCCGGAATCTGATATCCGTATATTCATGAAATCCTGGCCTTTATTCCTGCCTCTGGATTCGATCTTTACCTGGCAGTTTACCTCACCCTCCTCAGGTGTATATTTGAAGGCATTTGAGAGGAGATTTGTCAGTATTTTTTCAATTTTATCCTGGTCGAAATATGTAATATATTCTTTCTCTGGAATATTGATATTATATTGAATGTTTTTCCTGTCTGCCAGCGGTTGAAAACTTGAGATGATCAGTCGGCTGAAGCGCATGATGTCTGATTCGCTCATCTTCAGCTTCATGCTGCCGGCATCCAGTTTAGACAGGTCCAACAGCTGGTTTATAAGTCCCAACAACCTGATCGCATTCCTGTGCATCCTTTCCATTGCTACCCGGTTTTTTTCTGTCAGTTCCTCTTTGGAGAGGATATCTTCCAGCGGCCCTATAATCAGTGTCAGGGGGGTGCGGAACTCATGGGAGACATTGGAAAAGAATCTTGTTTTCATCTGATCCATCTCCATGATCTGAAGATTCTTTTGTTCAAGTTCAGCAGTCCGATCTTTGACTTTGTCTTCCAGTCCCAGTCTAAGTCTCTCCAGTTCCGTTACAGAATCATATGCCCGGAGGCTTGCAAGCACCAGTGTAAACAGTTTAAAGGCAGTCAGCTCGGTTTTCGTCTTGTAATCATTGATCTCATAGGAAACGATTACTTCCCGCTCGGGAGCATATCCAGGGTATCCGGTGCGAAGAATGATCTGGGTATATTTTAAATGTACATCGTCACGGATGAACTTAACAAGGTCAAGTCCCGCAGTATTGGTCTCCATCACAACATCCAGCAGTATGACAGCAATATCCGGATTATTCCTGAGTAGTGGTTTGGATTCTTCAGCAGAATGTGCGTGAAAAAATTCAATTCCCCGGTCCCTGTAGGAAAAACTTTTCAGGGCAATACGTGTCACACTGTGAATGTCTTCCTCGTCGTCTACCACCATGACCTTCCAGGCCGGACCTGAATATTCGGGTATGATTATCTCTTTATCCATGCCTTCAGGTGCTGAGTCTGAAAAAAGCTGTTCGTTATCGTCTTTCAGCTCATTATCATCGAATAGTTTCTCATTTTGATCATGATCCATTGCCAGTCTTTTAACGAAAATGATAAGAATCTTTAATTCCTATTTTCTTAACGGTATACTAAGATAAACGCGGGTCCCCTTTCCCGGTTTTGATGTGATATGAATATTTACATTCATCAATTTACAAAATTCATTCGTCAGGGTGAGTCCCAGGCCAAGTCCATGCCCATTTGCATCATTGGACAATTCCCTTTTAAAAGGAAAGAACATTTCTTTTTGAAATGACTGAGACATCCCCCTTCCTGTATCAGAAACAGTAATTTTCAAAAATTTATCATTGTCCTGGCTGACCTCTATCTCAATAAGGCCTTCCTTGGTATTTTTAACCGCATTATCAATCACATTTGACAGGATCTGGCCGAAGGCATATTCATCAATCAATATTATGTCTAAGCTCGCCTTGTTTTCAACCACAAGGTCGATCCCACTCTTATGAATAGCATACTTCTCATCAGCTAAAATATCGCGGATGGCATCAGACACCGAGATTTTTTCCCGATTTACCTCATAATTATCTGCCTGTATTTCGGACAAATCCTTGATCATCTGGACCGCCCGGATGATTTCCTTCCCAGAGTAACTCATATCATCAAATAATTGCCTGATATTGTCATTCACCTGGTCCTTAACCTCCTTCCTGATGGTATCTGATGAATTGAGGATCAGGTTTAATGGGCCCTGTACTTTTTCTGACATTTGATGTAGAAAAATTGATTTCTGTTGTTCTGATTTTTCAGCTTTCTTCCTGGCATGCTCCAGGATTTTCTCTTTTCTTATGTGGCGGTTAATCTCCAATTTGAATTCTTCATTCAGCCTGCCTATCTGCTGGACTGCCTCATAGGCCCTCAGGCTGGCCAGTGCAACTGTAAAGAGCTTTAAAGAAGTTAATTCTGTTTTGGTCTTATAGTCATTTATTTCATAGGATACTATTACGTCCCTTTCAGGAGCCTGTCCGGGCTGTCCTGTACGGATGATGATCTGGGTCACCTTGTTGCCGAGTTTATCACGGATGATCTTAACAAGGTCGAGTCCCGCGTTGGTCGTCTCCATGACTACATCCAGCAGGATCAGTGCTATATCTGGATGTTTCTTTAATATTTTTTCGGCTTCGGCGGCTGAGTAGGCATCATAGAACACCACCGGTATTCCCCTAAACGTAAATCCTTTTAGCGCAATACGTGTTACATGGTGGATATCTTCCTCATCATCTACGATCAGGATCTTCCATTTTTCCAATGACTCATCCTCTTTCTTGCCAATTTCTACCAATTCCGACTCCTGCTCGGTCAGGAACAATTCGTCGGTATCGTCCTCCTGTCCGGATGCGTCGGCAAACAGGTCTTCGTAATTTTTGAATTTGTCCATAACCATTGTCTAAAAATACATTTTATCCACTATGATGACTATTAATTATGTAACAGTCTCTGCCACTATGGTAACCTTATATGGAATTGTATCCCTTTTCCCGGATCACTGGAACAACTGATACTTCCATTCAACTTCTGGGTTACCAGATTGTAAACGATGTGCAGGCCTAATCCTGTTCCAATTTTCTTGTCGGTTGTAAAAAACGGTTCGAATATTCTATCCTTGAGTCCTGGTTCGATTCCTCTGCCATCATCCGAGTATTCCAGCAATAAACCATTCCTGTTACGTTTTGCTGTCAGGGTAATCCTGCCCTCATCCTTTCCATCAAATCCATGAACCAGGCTGTTAAGTACAAGGTTGGTCAGGATCTGGGAATAAGCCCCCGGATAACTATTCAATTCAAGCTTTTCATCTATGTCAAAGTTGATATCAATTTTTTTCCCTTTCAGCCGGGGATAAAGACTCCTGATAACATCTTCCGAGTATTCTTTAAGCCTGAAATTACGTTGCTGTTCTGTTGACTGGTCCACCGATACCTGTTTGAAGCTCTGGACCATGGTTGCTGTTCTCTGCATATTGGACAGGATCAGTTTGGCAGTCTGGCTGGTGGTATTCAGATAATCTTTGAACTCAGCCCGCGAAATCCTGTTCGTCTTATAGTGATCAGCCATCCTGTTTGTTTCTTCTACCAGGCTTGAAGCTGCTGTTACACTTATCCCTACAGGTGTATTGATCTCATGGGCCACCCCTGCTACCAATCCACCAAGGGCCGCCAGCTTTTCCGACTGGATCAGCTGTACCTGGGTATCCCGTAAATTCTCAAGTGTGATCTTAAGCTCTTCAATATGTTGTTCCAGTAAATTATTTTTTTCAGAGACCTGCTGATTCAATCCTGAAATCTTCCTGTTCTCACTCCTTTTCTGCAAAAAGGCATAGATTACCAGTCCAAGTACAATCAACACAAGTACAACTCCACCCATCAGCATGATCCTCCAGGCTTTCTGTTGTTCCAGCTCCAACCTCTGTTTATCAATGTTTGCCTGCTGCATGTCGATCTGATGCTGTTTTGTTTTGCTCTGGTATCTTTGTTCCAGCTCCTGAAGTTGTTTACTCTTCTGTTCATTATAGATACTGTCATGCACTT
>JAZGGT010000598.1:0-2896 GCA_036480555.1 Bacteroidales bacterium
CCGGTATTAGTTTCTTCAGGTTCCTCTTCAGCATCACCATACGCTGGATCCTTGCATCCGGCTGAATTTCATGGGACTGGTTCAGGCCATATTCCTTGAAAAGTCCTTTTACCAGGAAGGTATCATAAAGCTTTTTGTTAAGCTTAAACTCGTATGGCACATCGCGGAAGAATTCCTGGAAGGCGAAATCATAGAAAGGCAGCCTGTACTCATATCCAAACCACGCATAAATATTGCAGGAAGTTACAATGAACTTGGCAAGCTTTTCCTTGAGATCCCAGTCCTCATAGACAGACCAGGACCTGGCATCCTCAAGGAATCTTTTCTCTAACAGGGTTTTGCATATCCTGGCCATCATTACCTTCCAGGTATCGCGCGGAGGTTTACACAGTTTATATTTGATGTCCCAGATCCTTTTACCAATCTGCTTCGTGGTTTCATCTCTGGCAGCAATTCCATGCTTGATAAACTGGCTTCCTGCAAAAAAGTCCGCGGAATGTCCGGGTATAAAAACTGAATCCTCCGGTACCAGTTGCTGCTCTTTCAAATACCTGATGGCAAAGTATTCCTGCATGAAAAACATGGAGACCCAGTTCGATGTGTAGCGAACATAGTCATAAAAGGCATCATCCTGCAGGTATCCCTCCACCATCTTATCCGTGTAAACCACCGGGATCCACTGAAATCCAAGCCTGTCTGCTACCCTCTCTGATATGATCATATCAGGATTCCCTTCCCTTCCATACGTGAAACAGATAACCTTACGGTAACCTGAACGCTTTAGCATGGCGGCTATAAACCTTGAATCATACCCCCCGCTGAGTGCAATTACGGCGGTCCGGCCCTGAAGTGAGGCTATCAGCCTTTTGAACACTTTTCCTGTCATCCCTTCCAGGCTTTTCAGCAGGTCATCAAAAGAATGATGGTCAGCCTGGTTTGTCTGGTAGGTGGCATATAAGCGTTGCTGGATTCTATCCGGCTCAATGAGCACAGCCTCACCGGCCTGGACCTGGAGAACATCCTCCGACAATGTCTCCCTGCCGGTCACATAACCTGTAGCCTGAAATTCGATAGCGGTGGTTGGGTTGAGTTTCCAGTCTCCCTTGATTTCATGGATTTTGTCAACCGCATCAGAAAGGATCCCATCTTGTCCGGATACAGCATAAAACAGTGGGAATGTCCTGATCCTGTCCGATGCCATAAAAGCTCTATCTTCTTTGAGCATGATGACAGAAAACATGCCGTCAGCCTCAGTCACCAGCCTGATAAAACCTGAATAATCATTTGCCTGGAGGAAATAATGTGCGAGGGACTCGCCCCTGAGGAATTGATTTTCAGGGGTATGTATAAACCCCCTTACATGGCATCCGTCTTTGACTGGTTACTGGAGCTGCCGGATCTATTGGGTCTGAAATAACACGTCAGCTAACCAGGTTCAATATAAAACTACTCGTGCTGGTTGACCAGGCAGAAACTCCTATGTTTTATCTGAATAAGGAACTAAAAGAGAATTTTAATTTTTCATCATTCCGGATAATTCTTGCTGATGTCACCAACCGGGGAAAAATGGAAAATATATTTCGTGATTTCAGTCCGGAAATTGTTTTTCATGCTGCTGCCTACAAGCATGTTTCTTTGATGGAAATGCAACCCCACGAAGCGATCCAAATAAATGTAGGAGGGACAAAGACAATGGCAGACCTGGCAATTCAATACCAGGTAAGTAAGTTTGTAATGGTTTCTACCGATAAGGCGGTAAATCCTACCAGTATTATGGGTGCAGCAAAACGGATTTGTGAACTATATATACAATCCCAGTCAGAAAGACCTGAAATTAAAACACATTTTGTAACTACCAGGTTTGGTAATGTCCTTGGATCAAATGGTTCCGTTGTACCTCTTTTCAAAAAGCAGATAGCGTCAGGTGGGCCTGTGTTGGTCACACATCCTGATGTAAGTCGCTATTTCATGACCATCCCTGAGGCCTGCCAACTGGTACTGGAGGCAGGTTTTATGGGCCAGGGGGGAGAAATTTTTGTCTTTGATATGGGGAAGCCTGTAAAGATCAAAGAACTGGCCGAACAAATGATCAAGCTTTCAGGGTATATTCCAGGGAAAGATATTATGATAAAATACATCGGGCTAGGCTCCGGGGAAAAACTATCCGAAGAATTACTTACTGACAAGGATATGACCCAACAGACCCATCACCCGAAAATAATGATTGCCCGGAGTAAAAAAGAGGATAACAGGCTACTTTCCTTTAAGATCAACAATCTCTTGAAACAAATGAATCAAAAAACCACTACTCAAGTAGTATTGGAAATGATACAGTTGATTCCGGAATTTGAAAGCAACAATGAAAAATTCAAGGCCCTGGTTAAAATCAACAAGGGATATTCTAAGCTTCTAAACTTCCACGAGACCTGGATATTAGATTTAGGGTCAGACTCATCAGATTCACAAAGCTCGTCTCAGCAGGGAGCTTAACCATCTCGAAGAAAAATACGATCATCGCTGGCCCGTCAGGTTCAGAAAACTTATCCTTGAGGGTATTGATTTGAAGAAAAAATTAGACCCCAGAAATTATTATCAGCCTGTCGGAGAATGAATAGAATGGAAAATAAGAGGGATTGAATTTAAGGACCAGATGTGGTAAATGTTTTGGACCAGCTATAACATCGAGAAAGTGAGATACCGGAACGAATCCAAGTAGATAATGGGAGTGAATTTATTTCTAAAGCGCTTAACCGCTGGGCATATGATAATCAAGTTACTCTGGATTCCTCAACGCCCGGAAAACCGACAGATAACCTGTTCATAGAATCATTATACAGAAGTTCTCGTGATGAGTGTTTAAATGTGAATTAGTTTCTATCTTTACTTGACGCAAGAG
>JAZGGT010000599.1:0-2224 GCA_036480555.1 Bacteroidales bacterium
ACTTTTCAGGTTCAGGGCAAACTCCTTGTACACATCACCGGGTTGAGGTCCTGATAACTGGCAATATGAACCTGAAACCATAAAAACACACAGGATCAATCCGGATATATATTTGAGAATATTCACACTTTACTTTTAAGTACTTTTTTATTCAATAAATATGTTTTTCCTTATCCTGATATCCCTTGAAGAGCTTCCTATTAATATTTCAAACTGTCCCGGTTCTACAAGCCACTGATTTTCCTGTTCGTCATAATGGGCAAACTGATCCCTGGACAGTTCAAGCGATACGGTCTTTGATTCACCGGGCTCAAGAAATACCTTCGTATACCCTTTAAGTTCCTTATCGGGTTTGTCAATGGCTGAACCCGGATCTTTGATATATACCTGGATAACCTCTTTGCCTGGAACCAATCCGCTGTTTTTAATTTCGGCATCAACCTTCACAGCTCCATCCTCAGCCTGCCCGATTTGCAGATTATTGTATGCAAATGTGGTATACGACAATCCAAATCCAAATGGAAATAATGGTTCAATATTCTTTTTATCATAATGCCTGTATCCAACATATATTCCTTCCTCATAGGATACATTTTCTGGATCTCCCGGGAAATTTCCATGGCTTGGATTATCTTCCACTTGTCGTGGAAAAGTTTCAGGCAGTTTCCCGGATGGATTCACTTCACCGAATAAAATCTTTGCGATAGCATTGCCACCCTCCTGGCCGGGATAATAGGATTCCAGTATTGCCGGCACCTCTTTAAGCCATGGCATGGCCACGGGGGTTCCGTTTATCAGGACCACTATTGTATTGGGATTGGCTTTTGCTACAGCCCTGATCAGTTTATTCTGTTGTTCAGGAAGTAATAGACTTTCCCTGTCTTTCATCCCTCCTTCATAAAGGTTTGACAACCCTGCAAAAACAACTGCTACATCGCTTTCAGAAGCAATTTTTACTGCCTCTGATACCGGATCATTTTTCCCGGGAATTTCCCATTCCAGCCTGATGGAGTTACGATTGGCCTTTTTATGGAATTCTACACATATCTTCCGGGGAACTCCGGCCTGCAAGTTGATTTTTATGTTCTCGCTGATCTTATTAAAGCCGGCTTCAAAATTTTCATTGTAGGGATCACCCCATTGATCAATGACAAGCATGTTATCCAGGTAAAATCTGACACCCCCTTCTGTACAGGTCACACCTATTTTGTATTCACCTGATACAGGAGGGTCAACCTGACCGGTCCACCTGACTGAATAATCTCCCTTATTTACCTCCCTGCAGGGTGCCGCCCATCCCCACGAAAAATCGATTTTGTCATCAAACCTTATGAGTGCGGGAGGCCCGGCTAATTCCTTTCCCATAAAATACTCGCCTTTTAATCCCTGAACCGGATTAACTCCATCCATTGAATTAAGATATTGAGTATATATAATGGGCATATCACCTTTCATTCCACATCCTTCTTCAAACAATACCTGGATAGAATCATTGCAAAGATTTGTAATACCATCCAGGGGACTAACAGAATAACAAGCCGTCACCGAGGCACTGCCACCTCCACCAAGCCTGGCTTCCCTGGCATTTGGCCCAATTACAGCCAGGGTCTTGATTTTCTTTTTATCCAGGGGCAATAAATTATTCTCATTCTTCAGCAGTACGATCGCTTCTTCTGCAACCGTTCTTGCGAGAACATGATGTTTTGATGTATTCCATTCACCCTCCAAACCGGATCCATCATCATCGAGAACCCTCGTTTTAATAATGGCCTTCAGGATCCTCCTAACGCTGTTGTCCAATTCTTCTTCCCTGAATGATCTGTTTTTAATGGCTTCAAGTATGGCAGATTTAGTCAGGATCTTCCCGGGTCCCGGCATCTCCAGGTCAAGTCCGGCTTCAAGGGCTTTCATACTATGTGTCCCTCTCCAATCCGAAACTACGAATCCTGAATATCCCCATTCATCCTTTATAATATCCCTGACCAGGTGGGCATTTTCCGAGGTATACTCTCCATTCACCTTATTATAGCTGGTCATGATTCCCCAGGGTTCAGATTCAAATACCGCGATCCTGAATCCCGGCATATATATTTCACGCAGCGCCCTTTCCGAAACATCCACACTGTGTTGTCCCTGATTGGTCTGCTGGTTATTCCCGGTTACTGCCTTGATCACTGCACAGATATCTTCCGATTGAACCCCCTGAACAAATGATGAGGCCATG
>JAZGGT010000600.1:0-2684 GCA_036480555.1 Bacteroidales bacterium
CCACACCCTGGCCATTTGAATATACCTTATATCAAATTGTGTCTGCTTATCACTACTGTTGATCATGTTGAATCTGTGCGATTTGCGCAATTATCTGACTTCCAGCCTGCAAAGTTAGCATAATTCACGAAACTTGATCACTGTTGATCTGCAACTCTCATAAAGGTATCAGTGAATATTTCTGCTGCTTGTAGAAAGAAACGAAACCATAATTCCGGTTCTATCAACTCAAGTTCAGAAATGCAGAGTTTGTTGTTGTTATCCCAGTTCGTCCTCCACACTCTCAGACCTCTTTTCTCCAATGCCTGGGTCACCAGCCTTTCATGCCCTGATCCATGATAGAATTGAGCATAAAAATATTGGCTATTCGATAAAATAACAAACCCACGCAAATACTTTTATTGCGAGTGTGAAGTACCCGGAGCCGGGATCGAACCGGCATGGGCAAAGCCCACTGGTTTTTGAGACCAGCGCGTCTACCAATTCCGCCATCCGGGCATGAAAGCATCGGTTTGGGTGTGGGTGTGGGTGTGCACTGTGGGTGTACACTGAGAGCATGGGGTGCGAAGATAATTGATTTGGGGGTGTGGTGCAAATAATTCCAAATCTGTGAACTGCTTTTTAACATCCCGAAATTTTCTTCCCAGCCTTAAGGAATTCAATAATTTTACGGAACAGTAATATCAAAATCAATATACTATGGATTTATCAAAATATGATGTCAAAGGAGTGCTGGACAGGCTTGGTATAAAAGAGATCAATTCAGGGGCAACGACCGGGACAAGGTGGATAGAAAGCAGCGGTACCGTAACCCGTTCCGTTTCGCCCATTGATGGCAATACCATCGCCGAGGTAACCAATGCAAGCGCTGATGAATATGAACAGGTCATTCAAATTGCAGCAGAAGCTTTCGAGGTCTGGAAAACATGGCCTGCACCACGCAGGGGGGAGGTAGTAAGGCAAATAGGGCTGGCGCTCAGGGATGCAAAAGAGGACCTGGGTTTTCTGGTAACCCTGGAGATGGGTAAAATCTACCAGGAAGGTCTCGGTGAGGTACAGGAAATGATTGATATATGTGATTTTGCAGTTGGACAGGCAAGGCAACTGTATGGATTCACCATGCAATCAGAAAGGCCGCAACACCGGATGTACGACCAGTATCATCCATTGGGTATAGTTGGAGTGGTTTCAGCCTTTAACTTCCCGGTAGCTGTCTGGGCATGGAACACCATGATCGCTGCAGTTGCTGGTGACACAGTAGTTTGGAAACCCAGTTCAAAAACACCTCTTACAGCAATTGCAACACAAAATATTATTACCAAGGTGCTCAAGGAGAATGCTGTTCCGGAAGGCGTTTTCAACCTGGTGGTGGCCAGGTCTTCTGTCATGGGAGACAACTTTGCATCTGACCCAAGGATCCCACTGTTATCGGTTACAGGTTCGACAATAGTTGGCAAGAGGATCTCGTCCATTTGCGGGAAACGCCTTGGCAGAACCATCATGGAATTGGGTGGTAACAATGCTATCATTATATCTAATCATGCCGACCTTGATATAGCGATCCCGGCGATCGTGTTTGGTGCTGTAGGGACAACCGGACAAAGATGTACTTCAACACGCAGGTTAATCATCCATGAAGATGTCTATGAGAATGTACGTGACAAATTGATCAGGGCTTATGAACAGGTAGCTCATAAAATCGGAAATCCACTTGATGAGGGGATTCTTGTTGGACCGATGGTTGATCCTGGGGCCACCATACAGTTCACTGAAGCCATAGGGAAGGTTAAGGATGCAGGTGGCAGGATATTATTTGGGGGTGAGATCCTGAAAGGGAAAGAGTACAATGCTGACACTTATGTTGTCCCGGCCCTTGCAGAGGCAAAAAATCACTGGGATATCGTTCAGGAAGAAACCTTTGCCCCATTGCTGTACCTTATAAAATACAAAAATATCAAGGAAGCAATTGCCCTGAATAACGGAGTACCCCAGGGACTTTCATCCGCGATATTTACCCTAAATCTGAGAGAAGCAGAACTATTCCTTTCCACAGTTGGATCCGATTGTGGGATTGCCAATGTGAATATTGGTACCTCCGGGGCAGAGATCGGTGGGGCATTCGGTGGAGAAAAGGATACTGGTGGAGGACGTGAGTCGGGATCTGATGCCTGGAAGGCTTACATGAGACGGCAAACAAATACCATAAATTATTCAATGGAATTACCGCTGGCACAGGGCATCAAATTTGATCTGGGTTAGTTTATCGGACATCCGGAAGGCAGGCCAATGTGATGATCAAATGACTTTCGAAAGGACCTTTGGCTTCACAAGGGTTTTGACTGTTTCAATGATGCCTTCAACATCATATCCGCATTCCTTATAGAGTTCCTGTTGTGTCCCCTGTTCTACGAAACGGTCCGGTACGCCAAGGCGTTTGACCCGAGATGTATATCCATGATCACACATGAATTCCAAAATGGCGCTGCCAAAACCTCCGCTGATGATGCCGTCCTCAACCGTAATTACATGCTTGAATTGCTTGAATACTTTGTGAAGCAATTCTTCATCCAGGGGTTTAACAAACCTCATGTCATAATGTGCTGCACTGATATGTTCCTCTTCAAGGTTATCGATGGCGTCAACCACAAGGTTTCCTATATGTCCGATGGAAAGAATGGCTATGT
>JAZGGT010000601.1:0-2545 GCA_036480555.1 Bacteroidales bacterium
GCCACTTCTGCCTTGAGTTCTCCCAATAAACTTGCAGCATGGGCCTGAATTACCGGATCGCCGGAATGAAGGGCATTTAAAAGTTGGTGAAGGGCTTTGCTTTCCAGGTTGTTGCTGCAGGAGACAGCATTGAAAAGGACCGGTGAGAAAGCCACAAATAATGAGCCAGTCATACTGTCCTTCAGGAATTTCCTTCGTGTCGATGAATGATGTGTATCCATATATTTTATCGGTTTCTCCTGGAACTCCTCTCCATTGGAGGCATCCGGGTTCTGTCCACTTCAGTCTGAAAAGCCAGGTTGAGTGTAAGGGTTTTCCCGGCATCTGCAGGTTCTGCTTTAAATCGCATTACTATTTTACCGGAAGTGATCTTGATTACCGAGGGACCCTTGATAGTGACGGTGCCCTTTCCGTCCCTGATTTTAAATTTTCCACCGCCCTCCATTTTTCCGCTGCCATTTCTCTTCCCTGGCAGCCCTTTCCCGGTATACTCCAGAACCTCCAGTATGACACTTCCACTATCAGGTACAATGTTCAATGGCAAGCCGGTCACGTCCGGATACTGTCCCACTTCCCAATCGGTATTGTTCCAAATATTACCTTCAGTGTCAATGACCGATGAGGACGTCCGCACTACCTTTTTGGAATTTTTATCAGTCCACCGAACCGTATATACAGGCATTTGACGAGGGAAAACGATTCCAGCATCGGCCGGGGCGGGATCCTGAACCATATCAGATACCAGGCTGCTCGTAAAGGCACCCAATACATAACCCTTAGCCCTTCCTGCAGCATTCCACATCTTTTGGGGCCAGTTTTCCCAAAACCATCTGGAATTATTATACGCCAATTGAGCCAGGTTCATCGCATTGGCCCTGACTGCCTCCTGATAGACAATATCAGGTGTTTTAATGGTTGTTCTGCGCCTTTCCGCCGGATGCCGTTCGCTTAAGCCAAAGTCCCAATGCTGACCGTCTTTTAATACCATGGCCGGTACAACAGCATCAATTTTTCTCATCATATCCTGCCATCTCTCATCACCGGTAACCCGCGCAGCAAAGGCCATAATTTGTATATGATCCATCGTATAAGGAGCATCATAGTGTAAGGCACCATCTCCATATCTCTGTTTCCCGACCCGGTTGCTTTCGCCAAAAATAGGCCACCCTCCGCTCGTTCTACCCTGGTAGGTCAGCAGCGTGTCCATATTGACATTATACTGAGCCATAATTGCCTCCACCATTCCCTGGTTTTGCAATATGCTGGCCGTTATCCACTGAGAGGCAATATAGACCATGGTTCTGTTGCACCCGTTTAACATTGCTTGATGTCCATCATAATGGGAATCATGCCAGGCATTAACCGGTTCCGGTCCACGTGCCATGGCTGCCCTGAAAAGCATTTGCTCATACAGGTCTTCCCTTTTCATTTTCCAATGCTTCAGGCTAACCGTATCCCTTAAGGCGGGCATCTCAGCCTCACGTAGTGCCAGCAGGGCGAAACTTAAATCTTTCAATATCATACCGAAGGTGGTTTCCCCCTGGAGTGCATTACCAGAAGGCCAGGATCCATCCCAGCTCTGCAACCTGGCCATAAAATCCAGGGAACGAATCGCAGATTCTCTTCCTTCAGCACCCCCAAATCCAGCTACCACACGGGTAACCTGCTGGTAACGGGAACCTGGATCCATCCGGGCATTGAGAGACCCATCCTCGGGAAACCGGTCGGAATTAAATGAGCCATAATAGATATCTTCCAGGCTGAATGCATCAATATTGAATGTTCCGGAGACAGGCTCCAGCTTCTGCGGTTTACCGGGAATTTTTTTCTGGATAATTACAATATCAAATCCTGTAATTTCCCTGAAGAAATCACGGGGTGAACGCTCTCTCCGTTGCTTGAAAGTGGAGAATGAGGCAAGATCAAAATAAACATGATGAGGATTATCCCCGAATTTATGTATCACGGGCATATCCGGGTAACTGCGCAAAACTCCATCATTTCCCTCGCTATAGATTTGCAAGCCAAACCGCAGATGAGGCGAAAGGTTTTCGGATGCCTTAATCCAGAACGATATGCCAGTAGCCCTATTCAGAAAATCCATAGGTTTATCAAGACTGACATGCAGGTAGTTTTTCCTTTCACCGCTCAGGGTGTAGTCCCCGGGAATATCAGTAACTGCCACAGCATATGACTTTCCGTCACCATCCCTGTCCCATCCCTTTGTCTCTTCTACCTTAACATTCCCTGCAGCAGAGATGATAACCTGGAGAGGTTGCTTATCCAGGCTGGTTATACGTTGTTGTTCAACTGCATTTGCCGCCGCTTTTTTAAGCTGGATCTCCTTAAATTCCAAGGCTCGGTCATACGAAATTGTATCCGGTCTTGCCGGATTGCAGAGTACCAGACCAAGTACCCCGTAAAGCAGAACTTTTCTTTTCATACACATGCAGTATTAATACAAAGGGTGTCCCTCCAGGCTGAAAGGCCGTTTTGAGAACTGCCTGAAATCATCGTTGGTCTCAGTCATCCATTCCTGGAGTAA
>JAZGGT010000602.1:0-3236 GCA_036480555.1 Bacteroidales bacterium
TGGTTGTAAGAGATACCATTGATTTTGTTTTCAATGACTTTTACGACAGACCCCCGGAAGAAATAAAAAGATTGATATTAAGGTTAAATATCACCAATGGGTTCCCGCTGAATGTAAAGGTCCAGGCCTATTTCTTCGACGAAAACAATGTCCTGCTTGATTCCCTATTTCAAGATCCACAAGATCCTGCCAGTTTTATACCGGCCGCCACGGATACAGACGGAGATGGCAGGGTGGAACCAATCATAGTTGAGCCACTTGAGGTTAAACTCTCCCCCCAGCAAATCGATAATATATCTTCCAGCAGTTACATGGTTGTTTACTATACCCTTAGTACGCCCGGCGCCGGACAGAACCCTCCTGAGAACGTCCAGTTCTATATGGATTATTTCTTCGAGATTATTATCGGGGCCATTGCAGAGCTTGATGTAAATTCGACTGATTACTAACAGCCCCGAATGAACCGGCAGCGATTAATATATCATCTCTGTATTCTCATTTTACCCGCACTGATTCCAATACTCCCTGCCAACGCCCAGAATAATACCCTGTATTTCATGTATCCTGTCCCCCAGGCCATTCATACCAACCCGGCCCTGTTTTATCAGTGCCGGACCTACATTGAACTACCGGTCCTATCAACCATACGTTATTCATATTCCAATTCAGGCTTCAGCTACCACGATGCTATTCATTATGGCACAGGATCAAGGTCAGATTCATTGATCATCGACCTGGAGAACCTGGACAGGAAAATGAAAAAAAACAATTATGTGCGGTCCGACGCCACCGTGAACCTGGCCGGAGCCGGATTTCAATTTGAAGATTATTACCTGCATTTTAATATTTCAAATTTCACGGAATCACGGGGCAGCATCCCCGGCGACCTGCTGGCTGCACGTGATGGCAACTGGGATATTGAATCCGGACAGCCAAGGGATCTGGACCTTAGCGGAATGGGGCTCAAAGCCACGAATTATTTCCAGATCGCAGCAGGTGTATCCACTGAGATCCTGGGTGACCTTTTTGTGGGCGTCCGGCTGAAATACCTGAGAGGATCTGCCAGTATCACGAGTCCCCGTACAGATCTCTACCTCCTCACAGAAGGTGACCCCATTCAACTGGAAGCGCAAACCAATTATAAGATACGGTCATCCTTTCCCATGGATGTATCCTATGATTCCCAGGGATATGTGAACTCAGTAAATCTCAGCAACTCCTTCAGCAACATTCTCCAGGATTTTATACTGGCTAATAATCACGGAGCTGGCGTGGACCTGGGTGTGATCTACCAGTATGATGACAGGCTGACCTTTGCGGCAAGTCTGATCGACCTGGGATTTATCCGGTGGAAATCCAATATCAACAGCTTCGAGACAAACGGATCCATATATTTTTCCGGATTCGACCTGAGGAACTATGCCGGCAACCAGGGGAATTCGGACTTCCTGGAAGTCCTGATCGATACCATTCGTCAATCTTTCAGGTTCGAGACGAGCCAGAACCCCTATTTTACATCGCTTACTCCCAAACTATATGCCGGAGCCATGTACCAGTTAACTGAAAAAGTCAATGTTTCAGCACTTACCCGGACAGAGTTTTTCGACCGGTTGCCCCATTTTGCCCTGACCCTGGCGGCTAATTACAGTCCATTACCCTTCCTTCATGGCACCCTCAGTTATTCTATTATGAATAACCGCTTTGATCAGCTGGGATTCGGTATTGCCGTCGGTAGCGGACCCATGCAATTTTATATAGTCAGCGATCATATACCCGTATTTTATGTCCGGGACAGTGCATCCGGACTGATCTGGCCGTACAGTGCACAAACCATGAATTTCCGCCTGGGCATGAACCTGATATTCGGATGCGGGGAGAATAATCCAAGCGGTAAACCTTCGGCCTACCGTAAAAATTGGAAATCCAAAAATAGCTGTCCCGCTTACGACTAATTCAATAACTTTGTCCCCTATGAAGATCACCGGTACATATAATACCGCCGTGGTATTCAATGACCAGCTCGACAATGAATCACGGAACCAGATCCTGGAATTCTGCAACCAGGAATTATTCCGCAATGCACGCATCCGGATAATGCCTGATGTGCATGCCGGCAAGGGATGTGTGATCGGCTATACAGCCACGCTGGAAAGGAGGGTCGTCCCCAACCTCATTGGCCTGGACATCGGCTGTGGGATAAAGGTCACGAGGCTGGGCAGGATAAACCCATCGTATGAAAAACTGGACCAGTTTATCAGAAAACATATCCCCCATGGTTTCAAACGCAATAAATATGCAGACCCGGGAGATTACCCGATTGACTTTATTGATGATCTTAAACAGACCTGCCAAACATTGGATATTGACTTCATGGATCACATGAAAGGCGTGGGGAGTCTCGGAGGAGGAAACCATTTTATAGAGATCGCCACAGATTCAGACAAAGCCAAATGGTTACTGATTCACAGTGGATCACGAAATTTCGGACTGCAGGTTGCTACATGGCATCAGGCAAAAGCCATCCGGCGCTGCAAGGAAAATCAGGTAGAAATACCTAAGCACTTTGCCTATATTGAGGGGGATGAGAGGGAAGCCTATATACATGACATGAAAGTGGCCCAGCATTACGCCCGGCTGAACCGCCAGGAAATGACACGCAGGATACTGGACCATCTAAACATAACGGGAGGTTCCGATCAATTTGAAACCATCCATAACTACATCAATTTTGATGACGGGATCATCCGGAAAGGAGCTGTTTCTGCCCAACAGGGAGAAAGAATGGTGATCCCCCTGAATATGCGCGATGGCAGCCTGATCGCTTATGGGAAGGGCAATCCGGAATGGAATTTCAGTGCACCGCATGGAGCGGGACGCCGCATGTCAAGAAACCAGGCAAGGAAACAACTGGATTTTGAAGATTTCAAAAAAGGGATGAAGCATGTGTGGACCAGCACCGTCTCGAGAAAAACACTGGATGAAGCACCCAGGGCCTATAAACCCAAGGGGGAAATTCTTCAGTATATATCAGATTCCGTTGAGATCTCTGAAACCCTGAAGCCTGTCTACAATTTTAAGGCCGGATAATAAATCATGTTATTCGGGATTGCGGGGCCTTGGTATTCTGCCATAAAAGAGGTCGTCCAGGGGAACAGCCAGTCTCCTGAAGATATATGAATTTCTGATTCCAAACCGGACAAGGCGGTGGAACCAGTTATCAGGATGCGCAAAAGGAC
>JAZGGT010000603.1:0-6149 GCA_036480555.1 Bacteroidales bacterium
GTACAGCCTTATTTCTCAAGTTTGATCAATTCCGTGTAGCCGGTAAGTTTCCCGTTTTTATTGTAGGTCTCACTGCGAACGGCACCGACATCCCTGGCGATCCACTCTATGCCCTTGCTATTAAAATCAATCATGCCATCCACAAACACATCGTAGGAGATCTTGTAACATTCGAATGTACCGGCTTCAGTCGTCACTTTCTCGATGGCTTCTACTTTCCTGTTATACACCTTGGTTGTCATGTTCATCATGGACATATCAGGAACGATGAGCTTGATAGTACCATCCTTAAGTTGGTCACCGGGACTCATTTTTGCAGGAAATTCAAGGTTGTCACCCTCAATGGAAAAATCTATATCCCCCATCCCGCTCATCATTTCATCGTTCAGGAAATGATCCATGTCAAAGGTGAAAACACCATTCTTGCATTCCATAGTAAGATCCGATGTCATTAGTTCTTTCCCTTTCTCGTCAAAGAATGTGCTTTTAATGGTTATTGAGACCGCTCCTCCCCCGGTTTGTTTATCGGTTATTTCCTGGCGTGTCGTTCCTGATACCTTCGCTTTTTTATCATAATGTCTTAATTCAATTAAGGTTCCTTCCTCCATTGGATAGAAGTAGGTACAATCCTGGGCCAACCCGGTGTATACAAATACAAGGAGGCTAAAAACTGATAGCAATAAGATTTTTTTCATGGCAATGGGTTATTATTTGTTTTCTGTTTCTGATGATATGAATTTACGAAATTATTGGCAAATCCGGATTTGGCAGATCAACCAATCAACTGCTTCCGGTTTTGCTGCTGGAAAAACTTACAAAATACACACCTGTGAATACCAGCAAAGCGGCCACGATCTTTACAGGTGTTATTACATCCTGGCCAAGGATCAAGGCAACAATGGATGCTATAACAGGCTGGGAATAAATGTAAATACTCACTGTGATTGGCTTTACATACTTCAGGCTATACATGTTTAACAGATAAGCCAGGAAAGTCGTTCCAACTACCACGAACAATACTGACAGCATGATATCCCCGGGCAATGAACCCCAATTCACACGCATAAATGCCGGTAGTCCCGGTGCACTCACCAGGAGTAAGCCAAATAGAAAGATCCACTTCATCAATGTTACAGGATGGTATTTATTAATCAATGGTTTTACGATTACCAGGTAGAGTGCATAAGATGTGGCATTTGCAACGATGATGGAATTTCCAATTACATGATTGTTACTGAAGCTTATATTTCCGCTGTAAAGTATCAGTAAAATGGCCCCTGTCGCCCCTGCAACGATGCCAATAACTTTAAATATGGTGATGGGCTCACGGATAAGTAATCTGGCAACAAGCAATACCAGTATGGGTGTGGCCGTCATTATAATGGCTGCATCAATGGGCGTGGTTATATTCAACCCGTTCAGGAAAAGAGACTGGTTCACGGCCACCCCGAATACGGTGGCAATGAGCAGCCTGAGAATGTCTTTCCGGTCAATTGTTTCCTTCGGCAACAGCAGGCTTAATGCCCAGAACAAAATACATGCTCCTGAAATCCTGGCAAATACAAGGGCGAAAGGAGATAGATAATCAGGCATTACCTGCTTGGCAATACCGTAGTTTACTCCGTATATCAGATTGGCTGCAATTAAGGCCAGATGTGCCCTGAAAAAATTATTCATGATCCTGGACACGGATCATGGCCAGCATTGACTCGAAAATAGATTTCCCATCTGTATTGCCCAACTCAATGTCAGCGGCTCGTTCAGGGTGTGGCATCATACCAAAAACGTTTCGCCCCTCATTGCAAACACCGGCGATATTTTCAATGCTGCCGTTTGGATTGGAACCCTCTGATATCACACCTTTTTCATCGCAGTATCTGAACAGGATCTGGTTATTCAACCGCATTTGCTTTAAGGTTTCGTCATCTGCATAATATCTGCCTTCCCCATGGGCAATGGGAATTTTATAGGCTTTGTTCTTGTCAAGCAGGGAAGTCAGTGTGGTATTGTCATTATCGGGCAGGATAGATACATTTTTACAGATGAATTTCTGATTGCTGTTGTGAAGCAAGGTCCCGGGAAGGAGTCCCGCTTCACAGAGGATCTGAAAACCATTGCATACCCCAAAAACGAAGCCACCATCATGCGCGAAGCGGATCACATTCTCCATGATCGGAGAGAACCTGGCAATTGCACCTGAACGCAGGTAATCTCCATAAGAGAATCCGCCGGGAAGAATAATGGCATCCACCCCCTGAAGGTCTTTGTCTTTGTGCCAGAGTTCTACAACCTCCTGTTCCATGATATCCCTTAACACGTAGATCATGTCATGGTCACAATTGGATCCCGGGTAGATAACGACTCCAGTCTTCATGCAAATTGAATTAGTTCAGTAACGTGGCATTGTTGCCCGCAAAGATATAGAAAAAACCTATATTTGATCTTAGAGCGCTGTCCGGGACAGACATGCATGGAAATTGAAAACCAGGAAATACTGACATTTGTTAACACTGTGAGATCGCTTTCTGATTATGATTTCACAGAATATTCAGATAAATCGCTGAAAAGGCGTTTGATGAAAATCCTGCATGATTATCAGCTCACAATCGATTCCCTCCTTGAAAAGATCTCTGAGGATCGTACTTTCCTCGAACGCATTGTAAAGGAGATTACCGTAAATACTACGGAACTTTTCCGGGATCCTGCCATCTGGCATTCCCTGCGATATGATATCCTGCCCGGACTTGCCCATAAGTCCATTATCAATATCTGGCATGCTGGTTGTTCAACTGGCCAGGAAGTCTTTTCCATGATGATCCTGCTGAATGAAATGGATTTGCTTGAGAAATCTATGATATTTGCAACCGATATCAACTCAGATGTACTTGAAACGGCCCGTACCGGAGTATACAGATACAGGTTCAATGTAGGATACCTCTCCAATTTCGATGCAGTTATCAGGGAAAATCCCAGGGATCACGATGTTTATTTTGATGTCCCCTACTCAAAATATTTTACTATTGATAAGGTCCGTGATAACATACGCATTAATGATAGCCTGCTGAAAAAGCCTGTCTATCAGAAAATGGACCTGGTAACAGATCCCAATCCCTTTGACCTGAAATTTGACCTTTTGGTCTGCAGGAATGTAATCATCTATTTTAATTATGAATTACAGAACAAAGTATTTAAATTGTTCCTGGATAATATGAACCAGGAGAGTATTTTAGTCCTGGGTGTCCATGAAACGATCCTGGGACCCTATGCAGCTTATTTTGGAAAAAAATTCCAAGCATATTACAAGAAATGAACTTTAGGAATATCTCTATCAGATCAAGATTCTTTATACTGGTAACCGGTGCTGTACTGTTCTGGTTACTGGCTGGATTTCTGATTTTCAGCCTGATCAATAATCTTACGCGATACCAGGATACATCACTTCGTGTTCAGTCAATTACGCAGAGGGCGCTTCAATTACAAAATGCCGTACAGTTCTTTTATGTCAACGACTTTCCTTCAGAATCCTTCCAGCAAGGTGGATTATCATCAGGGATAGATCAATATAATGAGGTTTATCATGATACTTATGAGCTTTTGAGTGAACTTAAACAGGACCCGGCCATAATCAATAATCGCCCCATCCTTCAGAAACTGGACCGCTTAATGGAATACCTGATAGCATCGGATAATTATTTCGAGACAATGGTTAACAAATCCCGGCAGCGGGGCTGGGATAAATATGGCCTGTCAGGGACAATTTTGGAACAGGTCAGTGAGATGAGAAGCCTGCCCCCTGAAGGTATCTATCTGGAGGTCCCGGAAATTCTCAGGGAGCTTGAACTGTACCTGGTCTTTCCGCGAGTCAGCAGGCTGAATGCTATTGAAAATAAAGTTTTTGCACTGGAGAATATGATTACAATGCTCCAGGCCTATGATATCAGTAAGGATGTGGATATGCTGGCCCTTCAGAGCTTCCTAAACAGTATTCACAGCCTGCTCCTGCTTGACCATGAACTCGGGGTATCCAGGTATGAGGGACTCCAGAGCCAGGTCAACCGCACCATACAGATCCTCTATAATGAAGCCGAAACACTGGAAACATTATTTGGCCAAAAAAGGATATTAAAGGCAAAGCGAATCAATTTTGGGATAGCCATCATTGTTTTCCTGTCAGCCATTCTGCTGGGGACAGTGCTCATTCTCTTCAGCAGGTCAATCAGCCATAAGCTGCAATTACTGATAAAATCGATCAGGGATCTTGTTAGCGGCAGGACACCTGATGTACTGCTGATCAAAGGCAAAAATGAGCTGTCTGAGATCTCCCTCCTGTTGAAAAGATTTTCAAAAAACCTGATGGACAAAACAAATTTTGCCACTGCATTGGCTGAAGGCAAAGATCCCGGTGGACTTGAGGCACTGAGCAGGGAGGATAGCCTGGCAAATGCCTTGATCCGTATGGAAAAACAGATATCAATTGCCAAGGCGGAAGATCTGAAGCATCAACAATCAAGCGACCAGAGAAGATGGTCAAATGAAGGAATAGCAAAGTTTGGTGAAATCCTCAGAATTTACAATAATGAAATCAATATCCTGGCTGAACATGTGATCCAGGAGCTGGTAAGCTACCTGGATGCAAGCGCAGGTAGTTTTTTCCTGGTGGATGATTCGGAGGCTGATGCAGAAATTGTACTGATCGCTTCCTTTGCTTTTGATCGGAAAAAATATATCCAGAAGCAATTTTCCTTTGGAGAAGGTCTGGTCGGTACATGCGCCATAGAACAGGACAAGATATTCCTGACCGAGATCCCGGATAACTACCTGAATATTTCATCCGGTCTGGGTGAATGTAAGCCAAGGAGCCTGTTAATTATTCCGTTAAAACTTGAGCTTGAAACACTTGGCGTGATCGAGATAGCTTCTGTCAATGTGCTGAAAGAACATGAGATCACCTTTGTCGAAAAACTGGCAGAAAGCATTGCTTCAGCTGTTGCCACCGTCAAAATGAATATGCGGACTGCCCAGCTTCTGGAACAGTCACAGAAACAAGCCAGGGAAATGGCCGAGCAGGAGGAAATCATGCGCCAGAATATGGAAGAACTTCAGACCACCCAGGAAAAATCAGCCAGAAGGGAATCGGAAATTTCAGGGATCCTCAACGCCATCCATAATTCATCCCTGGTGGCAGAGTATAATATGGAAGAGGAGTTGATCAGTATCAATGATAAGTTCCAGATCCTCCTTCAGGTACAGACTACACAGCTACTTGGCAAAAAGTACCATGAAATCATTGGCAGCAGCAGGCATACTGATGCACACAAACAGTTATGGGGAGACATCAGGGACGGGAAAACAATATCCCGGATAGATAAATTAACCATGGTTGCCGGGCAGGATATCTGGCTGCGTCAGACATTTACACCCATATTTAACAAAGATGGGGAACCATTCAAGGTATTGAACATTGCTAACGATATCACTGAGACCGTAATACAACAGGAATCACTCGAGAAACAGGCCAATGAAATTACAAGGAAAAACATTGAAATGGGTTCTTTCAGTGATGCGGTTGACCTGGCCCTGATAAAATGCGTTTACTCTCCGGCCGGACTCATCCTTGAGGCAAATGATAATTTCGAAAATGCCACAGGATTTACAGGTAAGGAGATGATTGGGAAGAATAACCGGACGTTTTTGCAACGTGCAGAAAAAGAGCAGTTTGATAAAATTTGGAGTGGATTGCTTAAGGATAAGCCTTATAGCGGGGTTATTCGGCGGACCAAACCAACCGGGGAGGAAGTCTGGATAATGTCTACATTCACGCCGGTTAAAGATGAAAATGGAAACATATATAAAATTTATTTACTGGGGCAGGACATTACAGAGAGGAAACTTAAATACCAGTTGCTTGAAGAAGCAAATAATGAAATTGACAGGCTGAACAAACAATTGAAAAACAGAGACAACAAGTGAGAACTGGGTTATGTTTACGGTCACAATCGATGAAACAAATAGCATTATCCATATTATATCTCAAAAATATGGGATAGACCTTTCTGGTATGGCCATGGCTTCCCTACGGCTGAAAATATCCCAATTTTGTAAAGATCATCATTCCCACTCCCCACGAAGCCTGATCACCCGCCTGCATG
>JAZGGT010000604.1:0-7120 GCA_036480555.1 Bacteroidales bacterium
TGGTTTAGCTACGATACCTTAAAATTAAATATTAAGCAAAGAACTACAAACTGCCGGATGAATGCAACCGATTCTGGAAAAACTCCGTCATTCCTAAAACAAGATCTGGATATCTGCGTATACCAGAATCTATAGCAATTAACCATATAATATATTAATATATGAAATCGAGAAAAAGATCCATACAGGCTGGCATGATTTTATTTTGTATGACCATCATGCCGTCATTCGGCCAGGTTGAAGATATCGGGCTCATGCTTACCGGTGGGGTAGAAGATGCTGAACAGATGTTGACAGAATACTTAAGGCCATTAGCCAACGCCTTAGGGGCCAATATCAATGGAGGCTGGTACAATACTGCCAAGGTGCATAAATTAGGTGGTTTTGACATTACCTTTACTGCCAGTGTGGCCTTTGTACCGGATGAACATAAAACATACGATTTGAGCCAATTGACACTGGCAGCGCTTTATGATGATAATATTGCCAATACCATTGCCGGTGGAAAGAATACAGGACCAGAACTAAGCTATCAGCAGGATATCCTGGGGAACCCGGTTACTTACCTGCAATATGATCATCCCTCAGGTACGGGTGTGGATTTTATCCCTTCACCAATGATCAATGCAGCAGTAGGATTGCCAAAGGGCTTTGAAATAATAGGGCGCTATATGCCTACCATAAAAATTGGCAATACAGCAAAAGCCGGTATCTGGGGTGTGGGATTTAAACACGATGTGAAACAATGGATCCCTGTGCTTGCAAAGATGCCCATTCTGCAACTGGCCGTCATGTACGGATATACCAATATTAAGGTAAATGCTGAACTGACCAGTATTACACCCGACATGATCGGTGCTACAGACCTGACTACAGACAATGTAAGTTTTGATAACCAGAACTTTGATGTGGTGACCCAGGGTCATACCGCCAATGCACTGGTTTCAGCCAACCTTCCGGTAGTTTGCTTTTACGGTGGAGTAGGGGTAAGCATCACACAGACCAACCTGAAACTCAAGGGGTACTATCCCATGCCAACCATAATTACCGATCCGAATGATCCGAACTTTGATCCTTTATTGACGCCTGTCGTGCGTGACCAGGATGCGTTGGAGAATCCCATCGATGTGGAGATCAAGAACCAGGATGGAGGTACCACTAAACCCAGGCTGAATGCAGGGATCAGGTTTAAATTTGCCGTCATCACCCTGCATTTTGATTATACCTGGGCCAATTATTCTGTGGCCACAGTGGGATTGGGTGTAAATATCCGTTAGAATCCTTTCAGGTTCATTGTGACCGTCGGAATCAGCAACAGAAAACCCAGGATCAACAGGATGATCATAAAAGGGGTAACCCATTTTACCCACTTTTCATAGGGGATCCTGGCTACCCCGAGAACACCGATCAATACACCTGATGTAGGTGTAATCATATTGGTAAACCCATCCCCGAACTGGTAGACCATCACGGTCGCCTGCCTGGATATATCAACCAGGTCTGAAAATGGTGCCATGATGGGCATGGTCAGTGCCGCCTGTGCGGATCCAGAGGGGATCATCACATTAATAAGGGTCTGAATCGCATACATGATCCCGATAGAGGCAATTTTTCCCAGGTCATCCATCCCGGAAGAAAGGCCATGCAGGATTGAATCAACGATCTTTCCATCCTCCAGGATCACAATAATACCGCCTGCAAGTCCCACGATCAATGCAGCCGGGAGAATATCCCTTACTCCTTCCAGGAAGAAAGCAGTAATCCTGTTGGGTGAATAATTCATGGCAATTCCTGAGAAGATTCCCATGGCAAAAAACAGGGCGGCAATCTTCATGATGTACCACTGGTAAGCCATAACACCAATAATGAGAAATAAAATGGTAAAGCCCAGTAGGGTAAGCAGGAAAAACTGGACCGATTTCCGTAGGCTTAACCAGCCGGCAAGGGCAAAAGCCCGGTTGCCACCGGGACAATGGGAATGGTAATGGATGAACCGGTACCGGCGGCCGGATCCCCGACAGTAAAGGTAGTCTGGTGATTGAATATGGAAAAAGCGATCAGCCCGCTCAGCATGATCCCGTATGAAAACCATGCGGATAAAGGCGTTTCCCTGGCAATGGTTTCCAATTCTGTGCTGCCTTTCTTTCTCCAGTATTCATCTTCCTTGTAGACGGGTGATTTTTCAGGATGGAGTTTTATTCTTTTGGCATACCATAGCACAAATCCAATCCCGGCCGTATTGATCAGTACCCAACAGAGAATCCTGTATTCCATTCCGGAAAAAAGTGGCAATCCGGCTATGCCTTGTGCAATCCCGATGGTGAATGGGTTCAGCATGGCCCCGGCAAAACCTAATGCGGCTGCCACGAAGCAAAGGCAGACACCAACAATAGAGTCATATCCCATGGAAACGGCCAGGGGTACCATGATGATCACAAAAGCGATGGTTTCTTCACTCATCCCGAAAACAGCCCCGAAAACACTGAACATAATCATAACCAGGGCTATAATAATATTGTCCGCCCCCAGCCACCTGATCCATCCGAATCTTTCAAGCATGCCCGTAAAACGGATAAAAGACAGAATGCCAACGTCAATGGCTTTACTGCTGTTCATGATCCAGAAAGCACCACCGATCATCAGGATAAAAACAATAATCCCCGATTGTTTTACAAATCCCTTGTATATAGCCGAAAAAACCTGCCAGGACTGAGGATCTTTCTCCACTTCTCTATAAACCAGTTCTGTTTTTTCAACACTGTCCACAAGCACTTTTTTCTCAACGTATTCGCCGCCAGGAATGATCCAGGTCAGGATTGCGGAGATCAGGAGAATGTAGAAAACGATAACATAGGTATGGGGAAACTTGCGCATCGTCCAAAAGTACGTCCTTTTCGACTTTATGCAATCGCAAAAGAATAGTATTTTTGCCAGCAGATGGTAGCAAAAATGGCCGCGGAAAAAAATGAAATAAGGTCTGATAAAAGGATGCTGAACCAGTACAGGGGACTGCTAAGGATATGCAAACCTGATATGAGTGAAGCAGAGTTCGGCATGCTGAAGAAAGCCATGAATCTTGCATTGGATGCCTGCCGGGACAAACCTGTGAAACTGGGAGATCATACAATTTTTCATGCCCTGGGTGTGGCCCGTATCATTGCGGGTGAGATCGGCCTTGGTGCTACATCCGTCATCTCCTCTCTTTTGTTCGATTTTTACCTGGATGACAGCTTAAGCAGGGAAGACCTGGAGCCGCATCTGGATTCCCGCATCATTCAGATTATTGATGGTGTGGCAAAAATAAGCAGGATAGATACCCATAAATCCACTGACCAGGGGGAGAACCTCCGGAATCTGTTGCTGACCCTTTCAAGCGACATAAGGGTAATCCTGGTGAAACTGGCCGACAGGTTATATTATATGAGGAACCTGGAGCATCTGGACAGGGCTGAACAATTAACAATATCCACCGAGACCTTTCATATATATTCCCCACTGGCACACCGGATGGGATTGTATAATATTAAATCCGAACTGGAAGATCTTCACCTGAAATATACTGATATCAAGTCCTACAGGGAAATCGTTGAAAAACTGCAGGAAACGAAGGTGTCTCGCGACAAATTTATTACAGGGTTTATTGCCCCTCTACAGAAGCAGTTACAGGAGGAGAGATTCGATTTTGAGATTAAGGCCAGGACAAAATCGATGTATTCCATCTGGTCAAAAATGAAGCAACAACAGGTTGATTTCGAGGAGGTTTATGATCTTTTTGCCATACGGATCATTCTAAGATCCGATATAAAACTTGAAAAGTCCGACTGCTGGAAGGTATACAGCCTGGTGACGGATCACTACCAACCGAATCCCAACCGGTTGAGGGACTGGATCTCCGTGCCCAAGTCAAATGGCTATGAATCATTACATACAACGGTTGTGGTCCCAGGTGGCAAATGGGTTGAGGTCCAGATCCGGACTGAAAGGATGAATGAAGTGGCCGAGAAAGGCCTGGCTGCACACTGGAAGTACAAGGGTGGGTCAGATCAATCCGATACGGAAGAATGGCTGAACAGGATCAGGGAAATGCTTGAAAATCCGGAACCTGATGCAGGAGATATTATAGACGACTTCAAACTTAGTATATACAATAAGGAGATTTTTGTATTTACGCCAAAGGGAGATCTGAAGAAATTTCCCGCGGGTGCAACGGTTCTGGATTTTGCATTTGATGTTCACAGCCAGGTAGGGATGACTTGCATGGGGGCCAAGATCAACGGGCGAAGCGTGCCAATCAGGCATAAATTATCCAATGGTGACAAGGTAGAGATCATTACATCAAAGGGACAGCGGCCCAAGCAGGACTGGCTTCAGTTTGTGGTTTCATCAAAGGCGAAGTCCAAGATCAAGCAGGCCCTTCAGGAAACTAAACTGGCAGAAGCAGAGGAAGGGAGAGAAATTCTGAGACGACGGTTCCGGAACTGGAAACTTGAGTTTGAGGATGTAAATATCAATAAGCTACTCCGGCATTACAGGCTAAAGACAGCCACCGACCTTTATCACCTGGTGGCCATCGAGAAAATTGACCTTCTGAAGATTAAGGATATCCTGCAGGATAAGGATAAGCCACCGGTCACCGGAAAATCTACCGAGATCGGGGCACATGATGTTGAGAAACTCATGTCTTCCGGTTTGAAACAGGATGATTACCTTATCATTGATAAATCCCTTGACAAATTGGACTACCGGCTTGGAAAGTGCTGTAACCCGATCTATGGTGATGAGATCTTCGGTTTTGTCACTGTCAGTGCGGGCATCACCATCTATCGTGTCAATTGTCCGAATGCCGCCCAGCTGATATCCAGGCACGGTTACCGTGTGGTGAAGGCTCAATGGGCTGTCACAGGAGCAGATATTTACCTGCCGGCAACCATCAGGGTAACCGGACTCGATGATATTGGTATTCTGAGTAAGATCTCGGACGTAATATCCAAAGACCTGCGGGTTAACATGCGCTCCGTTTCCATTGACTCAACGGAAGGAATGTTTGAAGGCACCATCACATTGTTTGTCAAGGATACCAGGCATCTTGATGTATTGCTCAAGAACCTGGCCAGGCTGAAAGGTGTTCTTAGTGTTTCCAGGATGGAACTTTAGGCATCTTAACCTGATCCCGGCACAGGTTATGGATAAACTATTCAGAAAAATCATAAGAATTTGATATATTTGATACAATATTTTTGCGTTAATATCTTATGCGATCGATATTCTTTACCGGACTCCTGTTATTACCTTTACTGAGCCTTGCCCAGGAATCAGAAGGAGAAGGCCTTCTTTTACAGCAGCTTAACCAGGCACAGGAGGTATTGACAGTACCTCAATTGAAGACGCCGGTCAGGGACAAGATTAACTTTGGACTCGAAGCAGGAGCAGCTTTTACCAGTTTTGGCAGGCATGCTTCCATGTTCAATACATATATTGCCCCTGAGATCCGGTACCAGGCGACCCCACGGGTTCATTTCAGTGCTGGGGTCATTCTTTCCACCGGCTTTATGTCAGGTGCAGGTTTTGAAGGTGTTGGTACAGCTGGAGGCGGATCAGCCCTTCCTTACGGGAACCGATTCAACAGCATCCTTGTTTTCGCCTCTGGGAATTACCAGGTCAATCCCAGGTTGACCATTGGCGGTATGGTGGTCAAAGAGCTGGATAATGACATGTACAGGCATATGAATGCTTTTCAGAAGAATTCCGGTTTCCAGTCCATTGGTATGAACGTTAACTATAAAATAACTGACAATATTCATGTAGGGGCCAGGTTCAATCTTACAGATGGCCGGCCCTATTATTATACTGATCCTGCCAATCCTTTCATCCAACGCTCCCCTTTAAGTCCGGGTTGGTAATAAAAGAACCACCCGATGAACCTGATTATCATTGCCCTGGCGCCTGTATTTGTCATTGCCATCTATATCTATATCAGGGATAAATATGAACGTGAACCCATCAGGTTATTGCTAATCTCCCTGGTTGTTGGCTGTGTTATTGCAATTCCGGTCGTTGTTATAGAAGGATTTTTATCCGTCCGCGGTCAGGATTTCGCGGGACTGGCATCTGCTGCCTGGAATGCCTTCATAGTAGCTGCTTGTACAGAAGAACTGTTCAAATTCATGGCTCTTTACCTGCTGATCTGGAGAAACAGGCATTTTAATGAAAAGTTTGATGGAATTGTATATGCATCTTTTATTTCGCTTGGTTTTGCCGGTCTTGAAAACATCCTGTATGTTACTGATGGCGGAATGAGTGTAGGCATTACCAGGGCATTTACCGCTGTCCCTGCCCATGCCCTTTTCGGGGTCATTATGGGTTACCAGTTCGGATTGGCCAGGTTTTACCCGGAAGAACGTGCCCGAAGACTTTTCCTTGCACTGCTGATCCCCATACTGCTGCACGGGATCTACGATTTCATTCTTATGTCCGGCCATCAATACCTGCTGTTTGCATTCATCCCTTTCCTCATATTCCTCTGGATATTTGGATTTCGCCGAATCCGTCAGCTCTCCGATCGATCCATTTACCGAAGTTTGGGATCAAAGCAAATGGAATAGTGTCTTTCAGTTACGAAATTTGTTTAGTAATTTCAGGGCCATATGATCGAATCCCAAACCTGGAATCGCGCGGAATTCTGATGAAGAGACACCTGCTCCTTTTAATTTCTTTTGTTATCTTTTATTTCTCAACTGCAAACAGTCAGAGTCCTGAACGTGGAATAGCGCTTCCCATATCAGAACAAAATGCCATTGACCTGGAATTCGGGTACAATGGATGCAGTTATCTTACTGTTAATTATGATCATATGTTTTATCTGAAACCGGCAAGATACGGACCCGGTGTGTTACTGCGGGCGGGTCTCGGGGATGGCCTTAAACCAGGATACGGATTAATGATACTGACGGAAGCAGCATATACCACAGGTTATCTGACATTTGTCGAATTGGGGGCAGGCTACAACGGGCTGACAAATAATGGCAACTGGCAACACCAGCCATATTTCCTGGCAGCATTCAGGTACAGGGCAAACAGCGGCCTCTCCATCCGTTTGATCAGCAGGTTGATAGTAAACCGG